>CAWVYD010000120.1:0-6071 GCA_963934185.1 uncultured Legionellaceae bacterium
ACTTTGAGCAATGGCATTAATGGTTAAATCGCGCCTGCCTAAATCTTCTTCAATGGTGACCGATTCATCAAAAAAACACTCAAAACCATGATAACCGCTGCTGGTTTTTTTCTCTGTACGCGCCAGTGCGTATTCTTCTCGTGTTTTGGGGTGTAAAAACACAGGAAATGATTTACCCACTGCTTGGTAACCCTTGGCAAGCATGGCATCAATGCTTGCCCCCACTGCCACATAATCATTATCAAAGCATTTTAAATTCAACAAGTTATCGCGAACAGCGCCGCCAACCAAATAAATATCCATGCGTTTTAATCCGCAATTATTTTAAAACAAACAAGTGTACATTAATTTTTCTATTAATGCCTACTGTTTTAAAACCTATTCCATCATTATACTGCGCGCGGTCATAATGACACTTTATTTGTAATGAGCCCCCATTGAAAGACGGCTAAAGAGAGAAACTTCATGGCACTTTAGTACATAGCCTGCTATATTTTTTATATCGATTCTTTCATGGAACTTAATAATGAAACGGATGCTCATTTTATTAACCGCATTATTGATGCCTACCTTAGTATTTGCCTCATCATCCGGTCAGTTATTAAACCTTCGCATGACATCACAACCCATTGCCATTGTTACGCTTATATTATTTATCATTGCTTATTTATTTGTAATAACGGAAAAATTCACTCATTTAAGAAAGTCTAAACCCGTTGTACTTGTCGCCGGTATTATTTGGATTATTGTCGGTTACGTCGCCCAACAAAAAGGCATGCAAGAACTTGCAAGTACTACGGTTCGCCACAACATTTTAGAATACGCTGAACTGTTTATGTTCCTTTTGGTTGCGATGACCTATGTCAATGCCATGGAAGAACGTTTGATCTTTGAATCACTTCGCGCATGGATGATTGGCAAAGGCTTTAGTTATCGCCAACTCTTTTGGCTCACTGGGCTGATGACTTTTTTCATATCGCCCATGGCAGACAACTTAACCACCGCACTTTTAATGTGCGCTGTGGTTATGGCGGTTGGTGCCAATAATCCAAAATTCATTGGGCTTGCTTGCATTAATATTGTTGTCGCTGCAAATGCGGGTGGTGCCTTTAGCCCCTTTGGTGATATCACTACCTTAATGGTTTGGCAAAAACAAAAATTAGCCTTCACGGAATTTTTCCATATTTTCATTCCAGCGGTTATAAGCTATGTGATCCCTGCAGTGTGCATGCATTTTTCTGTTCCTCACGAGCAACCAGACAGTAAAAATGAAAGAGTTCGCATGAAAGTGGGTGCTAAACGTGTTTTATTTTTATTTGTTGCAACCATTATCACCGCCGTTAGTTTCCATAACTTCCTCCATCTTCCCCCCATGCTTGGTATGATGACCGGTTTGGGCTACTTAAATATCTTGGCCTATTTTTTAAAACGAGTTGAGTCAAAACGAATGGGCATTGAAATGTCCGAAACCCCTTCTGCGAGCATTGATGTGCTGACCGAATCAAAACCTTTTGATATTTTCAATAAAATTAAAGTTGCCGAGTGGGATACGTTATTTTTCTTTTACGGTGTGATTTTATCCGTTGGCGGTCTGGCTACCTTGGGGTATTTAGAACTTGCTTCCAACAGCATGTATTTGGAATGGGGCCACACCTTACCTGCGGCTTACCAAGCGACTCCTGCCAATGTAATGGTTGGGCTTTTATCAGCGATCGTTGATAACATACCCGTCATGTTTGCTGTTTTAACCATGGATCCAAGCATGGCTAAAGGCCAATGGCTACTGGTTACCTTAACGGCTGGAATTGGTGGTAGTTTACTATCCATAGGCTCTGCTGCAGGCGTTGCACTCATGGGGCAATCCAAAGGCCATTACACTTTCTTTAGCCATTTAAAATGGACTTGGGCCATAGCGCTGGGTTATTTTTCTGCCATTGCAGCACATCTATTGATTAATCAAAACATGCTATAAATGTTATATTATTCTGCCTTGGTAAATGAAACGAAAAATTTCATTTACGAACTGCATGCATAATAACCTGCCAAGCCTATCACGGCGCTCGCCACAACGAGATGAGTCATTGATAGACATTCTTTTGCTGACACATCCTCGCTTTTAAAAAAACTAAGACGTGAATTTAATGCTAATTGAGAACAATGAATACTTGGCAGTGGCAAAGACGTCATGTTTTTCGTTGATAAATCTGCTTGATGCTGATGCTTGCCTGGTGTCTTTTCAACACTTTTTAAAGGCTCGAATTTTTGAGCTAAGGCAAGATCGTATGCTTGGGATGTGCTTATCCATTTTGTAAACAATGCCTCTAAATGTGTTTCTGGAGCAACGTCAGGCATGTACGCATCAAGTGTATCCTGCGCTGTGGTTCTTATGTTTTTAGCACCCCAAATTTGAATATACGTTTTTATTTTTGAGCCAAAGGCACTAAAGGATGAAAAAAAACTTTGTTTTTGGTACTTACGCTTAAGCGACAGTAAATCGTGATCCGCCTTTTTAAAGTCTAATAAAACAGACTCGTATTCCTCATGAGCATCTCTGGCATCAAGATAAGCCTTTTTTATTTGTTCCTCACTTAAAGAATCGTCAACCATATCAATAGGCGCTGTCGAACTATCCGTACTTAAAGGAAAAAGGTCATTAAATAATTGACACACTAACGCACTGTCATCGTTTAATAGCATTAACGCCGAGATGTTCGTAAAATTAACCTCGTTACTTTGACAATATTCCTCTATTTTTTTTTCAAAAAAAGAAGCTTGAGCTTTTACCCATCGTTTATTTGCCAATACGCCTCTGTCTATTTCTGAACGTGCGTCATAAAACAACCACGTGGTGATCCCACCTTGATAGCTTACCCTTTGGTAATGTTGTAAATGTTTTAAATACAAACAAGCCAAGACTAATTCAATTTGATTTGTAATTTTTGGCAAATAGTAATCACGCGTTTTACCATCGTCTAACATGGAAGGTATTTGAGTTTTAACACCTATTCCTTGAGCTAACCGTTCCATTTCCTTAAGGCTTTCTTTCATTTTAAAAGGATTACTTTCCGCTTCTAATGATAAACCTAAGGCTGAAATATCCTTAAGTGCATCAACTGTTTTGCTTAACTGCATTGTATTGTCAAAGTGTTTAAATTCACTCAGGCATGATGCTAAAAACTGATAATGTTGTGTTAATGATAGTAATCCTTTATCCATTAATAAACTCCTTTTAAAATCAATCCTTGATTTTCCATAAGCCATTGTTAACATAAATAAGTAACGGGTCAATGGTTATAAGGTGTTTTAAACATCGATAAAACTATAACCTAACTCCTTGGATATGAAATAAATGAGGTATGTCGACAGGCCTTAAACGCTAAGGTAAACTGCTTCAATCTTTCATTTGGTAAAGCGTTTAACTAAAATGACGAACACGTATCAATTTAATACCCGCGCCATTCATGCTGGCCAAGCACCTTGCAAAGCGACAGGCGCCATCATGACGCCGATTTACGCCACATCCACCTACACTCAATCCAGCCCTGGTGAACATTTAGGCTATGAATATTCACGCAGCCAAAACCCTACGCGAACCGCTTATGAACAATGCATTGCCAATTTAGAAGAAGGGGCTGAAGGCTTTGCTTTTGCCTCCGGCATGGCAGCCATTTCAGCAATCATTGATACGTTGCCAATGAATTCTCATATTATTGCCATGAATGATTTATACGGCGGCACGTTTCGACTGTTTGATAAAGTGCGCGCAAAAACCTCCGGCTTAGAGGTTGATTACGTTGATGTGAATAATGAAGAAGCACTGACACGCGCATTAAAATCAAATACCAAATTGATATGGGTCGAAACGCCAACCAATCCCATGCTTTGTTTGGTTGACATAAAAAAAGCAGGCCAATTTGCTAAGGCCAATAACTGTTTATTAGTCGTCGACAACACCTTTGCCACGCCTTATCTTCAACGTCCCTTAACGCTTGGCGCAGACATCGTCGTTCACTCTGCCACGAAATATTTAAACGGGCACTCGGACGTTGTCAATGGCGTAGTGGTGGTCGGTGATAATCCCGCACTGCAAGCGGATATGGGTTTTGTGCAAAATTCTGTTGGCGCTGTTTGTGGGCCTTTTGATAGTTTTTTAGTATTACGTAGTTTAAAAACCTTAGGCATTCGAATGAAGCAACATTGTGAGAATGCCATGGCAATCGCTCACTTTTTAGACAAACATCCCATGATTAAAAAAGTGCATTACCCTGGTTTAAAATCGCACCCACACTATGACATTGCTAATGCTCAGATGAGTGCACCTGGCGGAATGATAAGCATTGAGTTAAACGGTGATTTAGCCCCAACCAAACGCTTTTTAAAATCAACCACGTTATTTTCACTTGCCGAAAGCTTGGGAGGCGTTGAAAGCCTAATTGAACACCCTGCCCTTATGACCCACGCATCGGTTGCTAAAGAAGTACGAGCACAATTAGGCATCACCGACACCCTGGTTCGCTTATCTGTGGGCATTGAAGACGCAGAAGATTTAATACGTGATTTAGATAATGCACTTAATATAAGAGACTAACATGGCCGCCAGACTTAATAAATTATCACAATCCATCTTAGGTATTTTTACGGTTATCATGCTGTCTCTAAATACTGTCATTGTTTTTATTCCTGTCTTTATCGTAGGCATGTTCAAACTCATTCCCTATCAGCCCAGCCAGAAAATTTGCACTCACCTTTTAACGTTTCTATGCAGCCGCTGGATTGATTTTAATACGCTGTTTATTAAATATTCTTGCAACATCAAATGGCACATTGAAAATGATCTTACTTACAATTATAACCAATGGTATTTAGTCGTATCTAACCATCAAAGTTGGCTAGACATTGTTGTGTTACAAAAAATGCTCCACCAAAAAGTACCTGAACTGAAATTTTTCGTTAAAGACCAATTAAAGTGGATCCCTGTTTTAGGCTTTACGTGGTGGATATTTGATCATCCATTTATGAAACGATTCAGCAAAGAATACTTAAAAAAGCACCCAGAAAAAAAAGGCCAGGATTTATTGGCGACCAAACGCTCATGTGATAAATTTAAAAACATGCCCGTTGCCATTATGAATTTCATTGAAGGCACACGATTTACAAAAGAAAAACATGATAAGCAAAACTCACCTTATAAACATTTACTAAAGCCTAAAGCAGGCGGCGCAGCCTACGTATTAAATAGCTTAGGAGGGAAAATGCACTCCATCATTGATGTAACCATTACTTATCCAGATGAATGCAGTAGCCTATGGGATTACGTATGTGGTCGTGTCAAACACATTGGCATATATGCGCGTGAAATTAAAATACCAGAGGCTTTCTTAAGCATGAATTACTTTGATGATCCGGTTGTAAAACTAGAATTTCAAACCTGGTTAAACACATTATGGGCTGAAAAAGATGCCTTATGCGCCAAAGGGTTAGCACATTACCCTCTAAAAACAAAAGGCCAATAATATGCCATTAACAACCATACAACAGATCTGCGTTTGGGCATTACCTGTTTTATTTGCCATTACCTTACATGAAGCAGCGCACGGTTGGTGCGCTTATAAATTAGGCGACCCAACGGCAAAACTCATGGGACGCGTTAGCTTAAATCCCTTAGTTCATATTGATCCCATTGGTAGTATTCTAGTGCCGCTACTGGTTGGTTTGGGAAGTGGTTTTACCATGGTTTTTGGTTGGGCAAAGCCTGTGCCAATTACCTATGAAAACTTTAAAAATAAACGCCGTGATATTACTTTAGTTGCGTTTGCTGGCCCAGCTGCCAATATCTTAATGGCTTTATTTTGGGGGCTCGGTTTAAAATTATTTTCCGGCGGCGCAGAAAACTCATCCATGCTCCAATTCTTTGTCTATGCAAGCATGGCCGGCATTATGATAAACCTTATCTTGTTTAGCCTAAATATGCTGCCCGTACCCCCACTGGATGGTGCAAAAATTGTATCCAGCCTTTTACCACCTAAATACGCGTATTATTACGACAAACTTGAGCCTTACGGTTTTCTTAT
>CAWVYD010000121.1:0-6015 GCA_963934185.1 uncultured Legionellaceae bacterium
AATATCTAAGAGATGTTTGTTGGATATCAGTGTACAAAGCTCTAATAATATCTTTAATTTTTTTTGTATTGCTATAATCATGCACTTTTCTTTCTTCACAATGATTTTCTGATGGTTGAATTTGTGTCGGAAGTACTCGACCCAGACTTAACTTTTCAGATGAATTGAAGGGCATTTTTCGGCTAAAAAAGTCATTAGTATCAATATCATCTTGAAGTGCATCAAAAAATTTTTCTGTTTGATCTAGCAGGCTTAATACGCTAGGGCGAGCGCTGTCACGCCATATTTTTTGATAATCTTTGTCCATTTCTTCTAGATTATGACGTTGTTCTTCAGGATATTTATCATTTTCCTTATCAAAAAAACTACGTGTTTCTTGATAGGCATTCGGGGTGTCTATTAAGTACTGATTAAATTCAGGATAACCTGTAATTAGCTTATAAAATGAATCAAACTCGCTGGTTGATAGAAGCATGAAATGTTCAACAAAGCTTCGTTCTTTACGGGTAAATTTATTTATTTTTTTGTAAAAAACATCTGGATTAATTAAATTAAGAAGTTCTTTCTTGCGGGTATTTTCTGTTCCGTCTAAAGGAGCGAGTAGATCTAAATTAAGCGTTTCATCGCCTAACTGGGCTTGCAAACGGTTTGTTATTGTTTGAGATTGGAAGCTTAGTAGTTCTTTAAGCAGTGCTGAAAACATTTGTTGTCTGAATAAAACGCTTCTAGTTAGAGATTCAAAGCTCTTTTGAGATTGGTAAGTTTTAAGAACATTGCCGTTTTGAGGTAGTCTATGAGTTGGCCAGTGAGTACGAAAGCTGGCTAAGACAGGGAAGTGATCTAAGTCTTCTGATTGTAGTATGGTTCCAAATGCTTGTGATGAGTGAATTAATCCGCTGGTTGGTCGTTCATCTTTAAGCGCTGCACTGACCATGCCGCACATATCAAAATCAATGACGCCTTCAACACTTAAATTATCAGGATGTAGGTCATCATTTTTATGGCGAAAGTTGGCTATAAGTAGTTCAGCTATGTTTTTTTGAATTAAGGTATGAGGTGTGGGGTTTGATAAGTCACTGGTAGCATAATTTTTGGTAGTGCCTTTAGCCTGTGATGCTTTTTGCATGGGTACGAAGTTAGGAATAGCAATAGAGACAGTACCGCTTACTTTGTTGTCTAGGTTGTAGACTAATCGCTCTTCCGATGCTTTTCCGCCAAGGGTTGAACGGTAAAGAATACTGAAAGCCACCACATATTTTGCATGTAGCTGGCAATATGATGGGTCTATTTTTTTTAGAAAGCCCAAACCGGATAAACCAGAGCTTCTAATAAAGTTGATTTTTTTAACGGCATGTCCAGAGCTTGTAGGTGCTGGGCCGCCACATTGGGCTAGATCACTTTCTCTTATCGCTAGACTTGGCAACATGGTTATAGATTCCTTTCATGCGGTTTCATCCTTGAATTTATCTTCTTTATACATGCTGTAATATTGTAGAAACCGTCGCATTATTGATGGTCTAAAGATCATATTAGCTAGATAACAAGTACTAATCAATAACAGTTTAGTCAAAGTTTTTTAGAAAGGTATAAATGTTTTTTTAAGAAAGGTATAGAAGTAAATACAGACGTATTTAAATGGCTCCCCGAAACGGACTCGAACCGCTGACCCAGTGGTTAACAGCCACTTGCTCTACCAACTGAGCTATCGGGGAATTGAGGCCGAATAGTACTAGTTATTTTTATCTGTGGCAATAGGTATATCAACTTTTTTTTGTCGATATTTTTTTAAGAGAGATGTTAAGAGTAAAATGCCAGCAAACAATGATAATGCAATGAGAATATGTTTAAGCAATTGCCCCGTGCTATCTGTTGCAGCGCTTTGACCCAGAAAGCCAATGTAGCTATAGGCGAAACATGCTGGGAGCATGCAGAAGAAATTGGTAATGGTGTAGGGAAGGATGCGCACATTAGTAAGACCAAACGCATAATTGGAAACAGAAAAGGGAAAGAGGGGGACTAATCTCACAAAGGCAACAAAAAATAGGCCTTCTTTGTTTACGCCGTCAATAATTTTAGTCAGTACGTTACCAGACAGGTGGCTTCCCCATTCTTTTGCAAAAAAACGTGTGATCAGTAATGCCGTTGATGCGCAAAGTGTTGCACTAATCAGGGTGTAGAGTGTCCCCCAGTAGGGGCCAAATAAGGTGCCTGAAGCAAGCGTAAGTACAAAAACCGGCAAAAAGAGTAAGCTACTAATAAAATAAATAGCCATAAAAATAAAGGGTGCTAAATAGTCATAATTATTAATCAATGTTTCTACGGCTAAAAAATCTATGTCGTTTCTAAAGAAATAAGCAAGGCTTAAGCAGCCTATAAAAAAAAGTAAAAATATTTTTCTATTTGTTGGCATGTTAGCGTTTTTATTTGTTAATGAGTTATAACCATAGCATGATCTTTGGGTATAACTCATTGAATTAATAAAAATCATTGTTTGATAAATAAATATACTTTGTTTAACCAGTTGTTTATAAAGCTAAAAAGCCGAGAGGGTATTTAAGTCTTAACGTTAGTTCTTGTGGATAAGTTTGTGTTCAAGTTATTTGGCTAAATTATTTTAATAAAACGATTTGTTATTTCTAACTTACTATTGCGAGCAAGCCTAACATTCATTATAATGCGCGCCGGTACCTATCTAATGTGGTTGTATGAAAAAAGACATTAAGCAAGACGTCGTTGGTTTTTTTATTGCTCAGATTGTCGTTACTTTTGGATTTTCGTTGGCTTTTTATGTGTTTGTTTCCAGTCATGCAGCAAAGTCTTCTTTTTTAGGAGGAGGCGTATGCGTCATACCAGGGCTTCTGTTTGCTCTAGTTTTTTTTAAACACAGTGGTGCCAAGAACACGCCTAAAATCATGAGTGCTTTTTACCTTGGCGAGGTAATGAAATTAGTGGTAAGTGGCATGTTGTTTGCGTTGGTTTTTATTTTTTTTACGGTGCATGCCGTTGCCTTTTTTACAACATTTATAGCAGTGCAAGCACTGTATTGGTGCGCGCCATTATTTATAAAATAGCGCTAATAAAATTAATAATAATTATTAACTTTTAAGAAGGACATTGTCGTGAGCGAAGCGGTTTCAAGTTCGGCCTATATACAACATCATTTACACAGTTTGTCTTTTGGCTTAAAGAGTATGTCTTTAGGCCGTGACGGATTTTGGACGGTTAACCTTGATACGGTTCTCTTTTCTGTTTTTTTAGGAAGTATTTTTTTAGCTGCTTTTTATTGCGCAGCTAGAAAAGCGACATCAGGCGTGCCTGGTAAATTACAAAACTTTGTTGAAGTTATGTATGAATTTGCCGATGGCCAGGTAAAAGATTGCTTTAAAGGGGATCGTCGCGTTATCGCGCCGCTGGCACTAACGATTTTCATTTGGGTTTTCATGATGAATTTCATGGATATCTTGCCGGTTGATTTATTACCAGCAATAGGTCGCCTAATAGGATTACCTTATTTGCGAGCAGTACCAACGGCTGATTTAAATCTAACCTTAGGTTTGTCTTTTTCAGTATTTTTCTTAATTTTATTTTACAGCTTAAAAGTAAAAGGCATTAAGAATTTTACTAAAGAGTTAACCATGCAGCCGTTTAATCATGTGGCTTTCATTCCGGTTAACTTTATTCTTGAAGGCGTAGGCTTAATTGCTAAGCCAATTTCTTTGGCCTTACGGCTTTTCGGTAACCTCTATGCAGGGGAGCTGATCTTTATTTTACTGGCGTTGTTGTCGTTAAACGCAACTTGGCCAGTTAGTATTGGAGGAGGGGTTCTTTCTTTTGCTCACATTGTGTTGGCATTAGGATGGTCTATTTTCCATATCTTGGTGATAACGTTGCAAGCGTTCATTTTTATGGTGCTGACGATTGTTTATCTTAGTTTGGCGCATGAGTCGCATTAATAATTAAAATTTAAGGGGAAGTGGTATGCAAACAGCGAGTTTATTTGCTCAAATTCAAGGCATGACAGTAATTGCCGTGGCATTATTAATTGGTTTAGGTGCGTTAGGTACTGCGATTGGTTTTGGTTTGTTAGGTGGTAAGTTCTTAGAAGGTTCTGCACGACAACCTGAAATGGTTCCTATGCTTCAAGTTAAAATGTTCATCGTTGCTGGTCTTTTAGATGCGGTAACAATGATTGGTGTTGGTATTGCGTTATATTTCACATTTGCAAACCCATTCACCGAAGCATTAATTCAATTCGTTAGCACAACTGCTAAGTAATACTTCATCGCACATCGCTGTAACGTGGTGTGCGAGTTGTCATGTTTTTTCATGTTAGTGGGAGAGAGTTACCGTGGATATAAATGCAACGTTATTAGTACAAATGATAACTTTTGCTCTGTTTGTGTGGTTTACCATGAAGTTTGTTTGGCCACCCATTTGCAGTGCATTAGAAGAACGCGCACAAACAATTACAGACGGTTTAGCGTCTGGTGAGCGTGGGAAACGAGAATTTGAATTAGCGCAGCAACGCGTGACTGAATCATTAAGTGAAGCAAAAGTTCAAGCCAGCGACATCATTGATAAAGCCAGCAAGCGTGGTGGGCAAATCATTGATGAGGCAAAACAACAAGCGCTTGTTGAAGCAGACAAAGTGCATAAGCAAGGTCAAGAACGATTAAATCAAGACATTAACCAAGCAAAAGAAGCACTTAGAATGCAAGTGGCGAGTTTGGCGGTTATTGGCGCAGAAAAAATCTTACTTAGAGAAGTAGATAAAAGTGCGAACAATGACATTTTAGAAAGTTTAATCAAAGAAATTTAGGTCACTATTATGGCAATGGACACAAGTACTACCATCGCAAGACCTTACGCTAAAGCAGCGTTTGAGTACGCGTTAGAAAAAAGCCAACTGCAAAAATGGTCTGATCTTCTTTGTATTTTGGCCAGTGTTAGTTTGGATCTTAATGTTCAAGAATTAATTCAACGCCCAGGCGTTCCCGCACAAAAATTAGCATTGCTTTTCATTGAAATTGCTGTAAGCAGAATAGATGAAGCAGGTAAAAACTTTGTACGTTTACTTGCCGATAACAAACGTTTATTAACACTCGCAGACATTAAGACAACGTTTGATGCTTTTAAAGCAGAGCAAGAAAAGTCGTTAGAGGTATCGGTTGTATCATTTATAGCTATGACTGATAAGCAAAAAACATCACTTGCTGCCTCATTGAAAAAACGCTTAAACAGAGACATTACCATTGATGAAACCATTGATGAAACTATTTTAGGCGGCGCTATTATTCGTGCTGGTGATATGGTGATGGATGGTTCTGTTAAAGGGAAATTAGAAAAACTTAGAAATGAAATCGCCGCATAAACAGTCGTTATGAATACGATGTAAGTGCATTTAGTCGATACTCCGCAATCCATCTGGTTATGGCGGAAAGGTATTGAATAGCTTTTTAGAGGAAGTGATATGGCAGAGCAACCCGCGTTAAATCCCTCAGAGATCAGTGATCTGATTAAGAATCAAATTCAAGGTTTTGAGACATCATCCGAAGCAACTAACGAAGGTACCATTGTTAGTGTTAAAGACGGGATCATTCGAATTCATGGTCTGCGTGACGCCATGCAAGGTGAAATGATTGAATTGCCAGGTGGTATTTATGGTTTGGCGCTTAACTTAGAGCGTGATTCTGTTGGTGTGGTTGCCATGGGTGATTACACAAGCATTCAAGAAGGCGAAAAAGCAAAATGTACTGGCCGTATTTTAGAAGTGCCGGTAGGCCCTGAATTATTAGGCCGAGTTGTCAATGCATTGGGTGAGCCCATTGATGGTAAAGGTCCTGTTAATGCAAAAATGACTTCTCCTGTTGAGAAAATTGCACCGGGCGTTATTGCTCGTAAATCGGTTGATCAGCCTGTTCAAATGGGTTTGAAGGCAATTGATTCCATGACTCCTGTTGGCCGCGGCCAACGTGAGTTAATCATTGGCGACCGTCAAACAGGTAAAACTGCGAT
>CAWVYD010000122.1:0-5942 GCA_963934185.1 uncultured Legionellaceae bacterium
CTCAGTATTGAGTTTAAATTAAACTATCTTCCTTGATGAAATTGCGGAGCATACACCAGGTATGTGAGTAGGTTTTATTAAGGGAGATTGTTTAAGTTAGACCAATAATGAGCGTTTAAAAAAAACCCCGCACAAGGCGGGGCAAGATGTCCACCTTGGGGAGGATAGACACGTCCAGTCATAAGAGGGACATGACCAGAAAAAGTGCTTAAGGGAGATAAGCACTCAATAGGTTAGACGCAAGATTTTTTTAAAAGTTCCATTTTGTAGCAAAAAAAAATTAAAACGTTCAAATTGACATTAAAATCAAAGCGCAATATCATATTCGGTTCAATTTCCTTTGTTTGTGGCGGGGAACTTATTATTGCTCCGTTACGTTAAAAGGCCTCCCGCCTGCTCAATCATCGCTATTATTTTTCCAACCAAGAAAGCAAGCGACGGTTTTTGAGTCCTTGGGATGTATTGATCCTCTTAATTTTTATCAGTGTTTTATTCGCTTTAGGCTGGACCAGCCAGCAAATGGCAACGCCTTATGAATTAGGCAAGCCCATTCAAATATCTCTGAGCTTAAATGCGTTGCCTAGTTATGCCTTGCGTACCGTATTACGCATGTTTATCGCGCTTGGGATATCATTGGTGGTTACGTTTATTTTTGGCGCGTGGGCGGCAAAGAGTAAGCGGGCAGAAGAAGTGATTGTGCCGGCAGTGGATGTGTTGCAGTCAGTGCCAGTCATTAGTTTTTTGTCTATCACCGTGGTGGGTTTTATCCATTTATTTCCTAATAGCCAATTAGGACCTGAGTGCGCATCCATTTTTGCGGTGTTTACGGCGCAAGCATGGAACATGATCTTAGGGTTTTACCAATCATTAAAAACGGTGCCGCATGATTTAACCGAAGCTGCGAAGGTTTTTCAATTATCGGCCTGGCAACGTTTTTGGAAAATAGAAGTGCCCTGTTCAATGTCTGGTTTGTTGTGGAATATGATGATGTCCATGTCGGCCAGTTGGTTTTTTGTGGTCGTTTCTGAAGCCATGTCGGTTGCTAATCAGGTTATTCTTTTGCCAGGCATTGGTTCATACATTGCCGTTGCCATTGAGCAAGCTAATTCTCAGGCGGTGATTAATGCCGTTGGCGCCATGCTTATTATTATTTTCATCTACGACCAATTATTATTTCGTCCGCTGATTGCTTGGTCTGAGAAGTTTAAAAATGACAGCATGCCGGAAGATATTCAAACCAGTTCATGGTTCATTAATGTGTTACGTCGCTCCAGTTTAATGGGGGGGGTAGGCATTGTATTACAGAACATGGCGTCTCGATTTGTTAACGCCAAATGTTTCATGCCAAGGCCTAAAAAATTAAAGAAACAATCGGCTCGAATTAGCCAAGGTTCCATTGATAAGGTTTGGTATTTTATTTTATTTGGTTCGCTAAGCGTCTGTTTTTATACGTTATCTCATTTTATTATGGCGTCATTATCGGTGCATGAGGTGTGGCATGTTTTTTTATTAGGGACTGCAACCAGTCTGCGCGTCATTATATTGATCATTCTAAGCTCACTTATTTGGATTCCTGTAGGAGTTTATATAGGCAGACGAGCGCATTTAACACGTTTTGCGCAACCGATTATTCAGTTTTGCGCTGCCTTTCCAGCTAATTTACTGTATCCAGTGGCTGTTATTTGCATTGTTCGTTATCGATTAAACGTTGAAATTTGGGTAACACCACTCATGATGCTTGGTTCGCAGTGGTACATTTTATTTAATGTCATTGCTGGTGCCAGTCGAATTCCGCGTGAATTGTATTTGGTGGCTGATAACTTTGAAGTAAAAGGTTGGTTGTGGTGGAAACGTTTGGCTTTGCCAGGCATTTTTCCTTATTACGTGACAGGCGCAGTAACCGCTGCGGGTGGTGCTTGGAATGCAAGCATTGTTGCGGAATGGGTTAGTTGGGGTAATACAACGCTAAAAGCAACCGGCTTAGGAGAATACATTCAGTCTGCGATGCATCAAGGTAATTTTCCGCAAATTGCATTAGGTACGACTATGATGTGTTTGTTTGTGTTGGCGTTTAATCACGTGCTTTGGCGGCCGTTATATCGCCTGGCTGAAACGAAATTTAACCTTTAAAGATGAATGATTATGTCTGAATCGATTATTGAAATACGGAATTTACGAAAGTCCTTTAAAAAAGGTGGGCAACAGGATTTATTGGTGCTAGAAGACGTCAATTTCTCATTGCATGATGGTGAAATTGTTGCGCTGTTAGGTAAGTCTGGTTCAGGTAAATCGACGTTGTTACGAACGATTGCCGGCTTAGTGCCTCCCTCAAGTGGCTCGGTGACGTATCGTGGTAATGACGTATTAGCGCCGGCGCCGGGCATTGCTATGGTCTTTCAATCATTTGCCTTGATGCCTTGGCTTACGGTGCTAGAAAACGTGGAGCTTGGTCTTGAAGCGATGGGCGTTGGACGTGAAGAGCGTCGTAGTCGCGCCATTGATGCGATTGATATCATTGGGCTGGATGGGTTTGAGTCAGCTTATCCCAAAGAGCTGTCTGGCGGTATGAGGCAACGGGTTGGATTTGCGCGAGCGTTGGTCGTTAATCCAGATGTTTTACTTATGGATGAACCTTTTTCGGCGCTGGATGTGTTAACAGCAGAAAATTTAAAATCGGATTTGCTTGAAATTTGGCAAAGCAAAAAAACTAACACGAACGCAATTTTATTAGTGACGCATAGCATTGAAGAAGCGGCTATGCTCGCGGATAGAATTGTTATTTTTGGCAGTGATCCGGGTTACATTCGTGCGGAGTTAGACATTACTGTGCCGCATCCTAGGCAGGTAAATGATCCTGAAATTGAATCAGTGGTTGATAAAATCTACACATTGATGACCTCGGGCGCTCGTGAAAAACGCAAGCAAGCAATGAGAGCTGGGCAAATTAACATTGGTTATCGTTTGCCGGATGTTGACCCGTCAGAGCTGGCTGGTTTGATTGAAAACATGGTGGAGTACGGCGCTAAAATTGATTTACCATTGCTTGCTGATGAATTAATGATGGACATTGATGATTTATTTCCTTTAATGGAAAGCCTTGAGATCTTAGGGTTTGCAAAAGTATCGGATGGTGATGTTCAGTTGAAGGAACAAGGAAGAGTGTTTGCAGAAGCTGATTTACAACAGCGTAAACGTTTGTTTGCGACCAGTTTATTAGAAAATGTACCCTTAGTGCGTTTGATTCGAAGTGTTTTGGATGAGCAAAAAGGCAACAGGGCAACGAAAGATAGATTTTTAGCACAGTTAGAAGATCATTTGTCAGAAAAAGAAGCAGAGCGGGTGTTACGTACGGTGATTGACTGGGGCCGTTATGCAGAGATTTTTGCCTATGACTTTAATACCGGAATATTAAATTTAGAAAATCCAGATTAACGTTTGACAAAGCTTAAGGAGGAGCAATGCTAAGTTATCATAAGATACAGCAAGGGTTTGTAAGGGAAATGATGCCAATTGAATCAATGGACTTCTTGTATAACGGATTTGAACGAAGACATATTCAGCGAAACAGTGCCAAGCTTGAAGTTAAGTATTATGTGGATGAGCGCACTGCACTCTGGTCTTCTTCCTTTGGTTTTTTTATGGGTCAGCCAGTGCCTTTAATGATTCAGGTGGCTCAAAAGTACATTAAAATATTGCAAGGTAATAAGGAGGTAGTGCTAACGATGGAAGATAAAAATGAATTAAATTCTATAAAAGATGATGCGCTGGCTTTACTCGTTGAAAAACATGAATTGATAACCTTGGTGGACGACTCTGAGTTAGCCGGCGGCTCATGGGTCTGGCGTTAAATTATCTAACCGTGTAGAATTACGCTCATTTATTATTAAGTAGTAAAGGATGTTATGTATGAAAAAATTTCTGGCTATTTTTTTGAGCTTAGGAATGGTA
Source organism: uncultured Legionellaceae bacterium (assembly GCA_963934185.1). Classification (GTDB taxonomy): domain Bacteria; phylum Pseudomonadota; class Gammaproteobacteria; order Legionellales; family Legionellaceae; genus CAWVYD01. Next base: position 3,949 of record CAWVYD010000122.1, read on the forward strand.
ATGAGTGCGGCGGCTCAAATTGATTTGCAAGCAGGTAAAGAAAAAGCCGAAACCGTTTGCGCGGCATGTCATGGTAAAGACGGTAATAGCCTTACCCCGATATGGCCTAAATTAGCAGGACAACATGCTGGTTACTTGTTATCTCAGATGAAAGCGTTTAAAGAAGGGACGTTACGTTATGATCCATCTATGTCTGGTATGATGGCGTCATTATCACAACAAGACATGAAAAACCTGGCTGCTTATTTTAACGCACAGGAACGCACCATTGGTGAAGCCGCTCCTAAATTAGTCAAAAAAGGTGAGGCACTTTATCGTGGTGGTTCGCAAGATAAACATATTTCAGCATGCATTGCTTGCCATGGCCCCAAGGGATTAGGTAACGAGCAAGCAGGTTTTCCAGCACTTTCTGGCCAACAAGCGGGGTATGTGGTTGAGCAATTAGGCAGGTATAGTTCGAAGGTTCGGAAAACGGATATAAATAATATTATGAGAGACATTGCGTCGCGCATGGATCAATCCGATATGGAAGCCGTGGCAAGTTATGTGTCAGGATTACATTAGAAGAAGGTTTTATCAATGAAAAAAATATGCTTAGTTTTGTCAATGATCTTTTGTGTATTGACTTGTTTTGCGGGGCCTGTGTTTGTTGCAGGCAAAGATTATAAAGTATTAGATAATAATGCGTTAAGAGAAGCGCCACGAAAACCGGGCACGTTTACAGTAAAAGAATTTTTTAGTTACGGGTGTCCGTGGTGTTACAAGCTTGAAAAAAAACTGGATGCACTGCGAAGCCAGCTACCCAAACAAGTGATTTTTGAGCGGGTGCCAGTCGTGTTTGAAGCCGGTTGGGATATTTATGCCAAAGCATTTTACGCAGCGGAGCTTCTTGGCATAGAGAAAAATATGTCACTAGCTATTTTTGAAGACGTGCAAGAAAAAGAAAAGAAGCTAGACTCAAATGAAGCCATGATTAGATTTTTTATTGCGCATGGTGTTCAGGAGAGTGTAGCCAAAAGCGCTTTTTTAAGTTCTCCTACCATTGACGCAAAAGTGCTTGATGGCATACAACAGATGCAACTGTTGCAAGTGAATTCTGTACCTTGTTTTGTAATAAATGATCACTATAAAGTGGACATTGCTATGATGGAAGGCGATTCAGATAAATTATTTCGAGTCATAGGCTTTCTTGTTGCCAAAGAACTAATTATTGAGATGCATAAATAATGTTAAATCCTTTTTTAAGAACAACAACGTTTCTAACAAGCGCTGCAAAACTGTCTCAATGCCCTGAAGATGAAGGCATTGAAATTGCATTTGCAGGACGCTCGAATGCGGGGAAATCTTCCGCGCTGAATGCAATATCGGATCAAAAAGCATTGGCACGTACCAGTAAAACGCCAGGACGAACACAGTTGATTAACTTTTTTCGTTTGGATGATGACCGTCGTTTGGTGGATTTACCTGGGTATGGTTATGCTAAGGTTTCAGAAAGTATTAAAGTGACTTGGCAATCCACATTGGGTGAGTACATTGAAAAAAGGCAAGCTTTAAGAGGTTTGATCTTGCTTATGGATATTCGTCATCCTCTGAAATCTTTGGATGAAATGATTTTGCATTACGCCATTGAGCGGGAAATCCCAGTGCATATTCTGCTAACGAAAGCAGATAAAGTTAATCAACAAGCAAAGTCGTTGGCCGTTCGAAAAGTAAAACAGACTTATGAGTTAGTCGACCATTTGGTAACGGTACAAGCGTTTTCATCGCTAAAAAAACAGGGCGTTGTTGAATGTCATGAGTTATTGGCTGATTGGTTCCGATTATCAGAAAAAGAAAAATAAACTAAAATTTAAGAGGGTATAACGATGAGTGAATATGTTAAAGAAATTACAGATGCCAGTTTTAAAACAGATGTCCTGGAATCTGACGTGCCAGTATTAGTTGATTTTTGGGCTGAGTGGTGTGGTCCTTGTAAAGCAATTGCGCCTATTTTA
>CAWVYD010000123.1:0-5870 GCA_963934185.1 uncultured Legionellaceae bacterium
ATAAAGCTTAGCTAACAGGAATGGCAAGAGTCATGCAAGCTTGCCGACAGTTCACATTGAAGGAACATCAGTATGTAATAGCTTTCAAATGTTTATCGCTATTTTGAAAAGGGATTATCAACATAATCTAATAAAGTATAAGTACTTTTAGTGTTCCATTTTTTAAATACCATTACCTCCAAGCAGTAAATGGCATTTTGTGCAAGGTTGGGGAAAAAGACAAAACAAGGATGTTTTTTATGAAATTAATTAAATTTATAGCTCTGTTCATCTTGTGTGTCAATATTTCAGCCTTATCATTTTATGTTGGAATATCATCCTCTTGTGGCTCTAAAGCTAGTTTTTATGAGGAAAAAATACAAAAACAAAACGAGTTTGCTTTATCTACTATTCAAGATTTAGATATTTCCTTATCCAACATATCAAAAGCAGACTATGAGAATGCCCAGACGAGTCCCAATTCGAATGAGAAAGTTAAGTTTTGTGTTGTTACTTCTTCTTATAATAATATTAAATATGCAACACAAAACATAAATTCTCTTTTCAGACAAAATTATTATAACTGGAAAATGGTCTATTTTGATGATGCGTCAAATGATGGGATGAGCGAGGTGGTTATTAAAATTAAGCAAGATAGCCACTTACCTGACAATAAATTTATTTACATAAGAAATAAAAAAAGAATGAAAAGTTCAGCATATAATAATTATCAAGCAGCTCATCATGTATGTAATGATAAAGAGATTATGGTTTTTCTTGATGGCGCTGATCTGCTTGCAACGAATAGCACGTTAAAGACGTTAGCAAAGGTATATGAAGATTCGAGTATTTGGATGACTTAAGGCCAGTTTATATATATGAATAGTGGAAAACTTGGTGATTCACTTAATTGAGAATTTACGGAGGAAGAGTGGGGGGCATTCGGCAATTACCTTGGGGAGCGTCCCATTTAAGATCTGCATACACCTGGTTGTTTAAAAAAATAAAACTGGAAGACTTAAAAAAAGAAAATGAATTCATACATTCAGCTACGGATTTAGCCACAATGTACCCGATGCTTGAAATGGCAGGAAAAAATAAAGTTAAGTTCATTAGAGATGTTTTATATCTTTATCGCATTCACTCTTCTAATAATCACCCGGATACTGATAAGCAAACGTTAAATGCACAATATATTCAGAACTTGCCGAAGTATGACCTGTTGAATTAATTAAAATAACAAAGGTAACAGTAGAATTTATGAAAGGAATTATATTGGCAGGCGGAGCGGGCTCCCGTCTCTATCCATTGACGCTAGGCGTAAGTAAGCACTTATTAGCGGTATATGATAAGCCATTATTATACTATCCCTTGTCTATTTTAATGCTTGCGGGATTACAAGAAATATTAATTATTTCGACAGTGCGCGATGTACCACTGTTTCAAGAATTATTAGGTGACGGAAGTCAGTTAGGCATTGATATATCTTATGTTATTCAACCATCGCCAGATGGTTTAGCTCAAGCCTTTATTTTGGCTGAAGACTTTTTAGCAGGTGATTCGGCGTGTTTAATTTTGGGTGATAATCTTTTCCATGGGCAAGGCTTCCCTGATTTATTAATGCAAGCCAGAAAAAGAGCAGAAAATAATGAAGGTGCATCGGTTTTTGGTTATTACGTTAATGATCCACAACGTTATGGCATTGTTGAGTTTGATGATAAACAGCAAGTGGTGTCATTAGAAGAAAAACCATTAAAGCCAAAATCAAATTATGCGGTTACCGGGCTTTATTTTTATGATGATTCTGTGGTCGAATATGCCAAAAATGTTAAGCCATCCGCGCGCGGCGAACTTGAAATAACTGATTTAAATAAAATTTATCTGTATAAAAATAAATTAAACGTACAACTGTTAGGGCGGGGTTTTGCTTGGCTAGATGCAGGCACGCATGACTCACTCTTAGATGCAGGTAGTTACGTTGCAGCCATTGAAAAACGTCAAGGATTGAAAATCGCTTGCCTTGAGGAAATTGCATGGCGTAAAGGATTTATAGATAAGGAACAAGTGTTGATGCAGGCAGACAAACTATCAAAAACACATTACGGACAGTATTTATATCAGGTTGTAACGAATGTTTCGATTTAAAAGATTATTAGTCACAGGCGCCGCAGGCTTTATAGGTTCTAACTTTGTGCGACGCATGTTAGAAAAACATGATAATGTTAAAGTCGTTTCTTATGATAAATTAACCTATGCAGGTAATTTAACGAATCTTGACAATTTAAATAATAAGCACAACCATACGTTTATTCATGCTGATATTAATGACTCAGAAAAAGTAAAAGAAACATTAATTAATCATAAAATCGATTGTATTGTGCATTTCGCTGCAGAATCGCATGTGGATAATTCAATCGTTGGACCAACGGTGTTTTTTGAAACTAATGTGATGGGGACGTTATCGTTAATTGAGTCTGCTAGAACTGTTTGGTTTGATATAAATAATTGGAGTGATAAACAGTGTCGTTTTCATCATGTCTCAACCGATGAAGTCTATGGTTCATTAGCCTTAGATGACGCTGCTTTTACAGAGGAAAGTCGATATCAACCGAATTCACCGTATTCCGCGTCAAAAGCAAGTTCTGATCACATTGTCCGATCTTATTTTCATACCTTTGGTTTGCCAACGACTCTTTCTAATTGTTCAAACAATTACGGGCCGTACCAACATCAAGAAAAGTTAATTCCAACCGTCATTAAGAAATGTTTAAATAATGAAAGAATACCTGTTTATGGTAATGGTTTAAACATACGAGACTGGTTATACGTTGATGACCACTGCGATGCGATAGAGGCTATTTTAACGAAAGGTATTGTAGGTGAAACATATAACGTTGGCGGGAATTGTGAGTTAGATAATTTAAGTTTAATTAAATGTATTTGCCATATGATGGATGACCTAATTCCCCAAAAAAAATCTTATATGGATTTAATGTCTTTTGTAAAAGATAGGAAAGGACATGATTTTCGTTATGCAATTGATAATTCTAAAATTAAACGTGAGCTAGGATGGGAATCAAAGCAGAGCTTTATAGAGCTCTTAAGTAATACTGTGACTTTTTATATTCAAAAGAAATAATTATTGGGCGAACAATGATGATTTATGTCTCATTTATTAATAGGTAAGCTGAAAAGGTAGATTTAATAATGGCATTTTTAACGGCAGAACAATTACTGGCGTATGGTTTTAAAGCCTTAGGGTGCAATGTAAAAATTAGCGACAAAGTTTCTATTTATGATGCTGGCCAAATCTCAATTGGAAATAATTTTAGAGTTGATGATTTTTGTGTTATTTCTGGCAAGGTAAACATCGGTAGCAATGTTCACATTGCCGTTTTTTGTAATATTGCTGGTGGAGAAAAAGGGGTTGTTTTTGATGATTTTTCTGGGTTAGCTTATGGTTGCCATGTTTTTTCTCAAAGTGATGATTATTCTGGAGAAACGTTAACGAACCCTACTGTACCTCATAAGTATAAAAAAGAAATAAAGAAACAAACGATAATAGGAAAGCATGTCATCGTTGGTACAGGTAGTATTATTTTTCCAGGCGTTATCCTTGCTGAGGGAACAGCTATTGGTGCTCAATCTATGGTAACCAAAAGCACTGACAAATGGTGTGTTTATTTTGGTTCTCCTGCAAAAAAAATCAAGCGACGAAAAAAAGGCTTACTGGCTTTAGAGAAATTATATTTAAATGAGAATAATTAACCATTTCTATAGTGTTCATGATGAGTGATATTGGAATATACGTTTCGAGTTTGTGTTGGGTATATCCTGAACGAGGAAAACCTGTACATTACTTCTGCATAGCTACGCAGTATTTTAGTCAAGAGGGGAGAGCTAATGAACTGATGCCCTACAGCTAAAGTTCATCAGCCTAGATTAAACCCTAGCAGAAAAAATGACATTTTTTTTTGACGGCGTTACGTTTGGCATTGTTATCTGATTTTCTAATGGATTCTTCTCCGTCTGTTATGGCGTATTTCCATTAGCATGCCTAAATGTCTGGGTGATACATGGGGATACTCATCACTCCTATTATAAATTAGAAATTTTAATTTAGAACAAGTACTATATTTCTATTACTTTATTTTGAAACATTATGCCATGAGTGTTTGTTTAGGAAAAAAGCTGAACTACTTTCTTGATAGTGCCTTTTATACAGCAACTTTTTTAATATCACTGTTTATTGTAATTAAAGTAATTATTTATTGTGGTTATGGCTTTGACTACACGGATGAAAGTTTTTATTTGATTTGGATGTCGAATCCTTTTATATATAAAGCGTCACTTTCTCAATTTGGTTTCATTTATCATCCCATCTATAAATTATTAAATGGTGATATCACTCAATTAAGACAGTTGAATGTTCTAATGATATTTTTCTTATCAACCGTTTTAAGTTACTTAATACTAGATGTAATATACAAAGAAAAAATTAAATTAATCACTAATTTATTCTATTCATTAGTTCTTTCAGCGTTTTCAATTTCTTATTTAATATTTGGATTAACTACGCCAAGTTATAATTCACTTAACTTCCAAGGACTTCTCTTAACGTCGATAGGGTTACTTCTTACATGTAAGGACAAAAAAAAATCCATATTAGGTTGGATATTGATAGGCGTTGGTGGTTCTTTAACCTTTATGGCTAAGCCTTCATCTGCATTGCTTTTAGGTGCTTTAGTTGTAATTTTTAATTTACGCTCTTTAAGGTTTAATCTACGAGAAATTTCTATCAGTTTAATTACTTTTGTGGCTTTTCTTTTACTTAGTTCAATAATTATTGATGGCTCAATTATCAATTTTTTTCATCGTTATCAAAATGGTTTTATCGATAGTACAGCACTATTAGGAAACAACTTTGGCTTTAGTGTTTTCAGATATGACCCATTACACCTAAATAAAGAGATGTTATTTACAATCATATTACTGCTTGTCTGCACTGTTTGTTCGATACGATTATTGTCTTCACATAATAATAAATACAATAATTATGGTAAGTTACTTATACTCTTGTTAATTTTTATTAATGTTTTTATTACGTTAGGCTATTTAAAAAATGACTTTATTTTGTCACTCTTTGAAAATGTTTTTTTTCTGACAGGAGACTTCAGTAATTTAATTGTACTTTTGATTATGCCGTTAGCAATATTAGTTTATTCTCTTGGGAATTTACTTGATCAGGGTGATTTTTCATCGCAACATAAATCTTTAGCTCTTTTCTTTTTATTACTACCTTTTGTTTTTGCCTTCGGCACTAATGTGAACTATTGGTGGATGGCTTGTTCAGTACCAGTATTTTGGCTGTTTAGCTTATTAATATTTTTCTCTTTCTATATTAAAAGATGCAATGATGATTTTTTTTTAATGGTACCTATAATTATATCGAGCCAACTAATAACATTAGTAAAGATAAATAACTCAATAGACTATCCTTACAGGCAACCTTCATTATTAGCAATTAAGTCAGAAAAAGTTAACATCAGAAATTCAAGTTTAATATTAAGTTCTTACCATGCGCATAATATTATTAAGTGGAAAGAGTTAGCTAAAAAGGTAGGCTTTAATAAAGGTACGCCTCTAATTGATCTAACGGGCTACTCTCCAGGCATTGCATATATTCTTGGTGCTGAAAGTATCGGTCAGCCTTGGATGTTTAGTACCTACAAAGGTTCTGAGGCATATGTTTATAACAGCTTATTATCTGTTAAGTGTTCAAAGCTAGCGAAGGCATGGTTACTTAAAGCTGACGGCGCATATCCTTCAAAGCTACCAACCAAGTTTCTTTATAAGTCAGGAATTGATTTTGATAATAACTATCAGTTAAT
>CAWVYD010000124.1:0-5845 GCA_963934185.1 uncultured Legionellaceae bacterium
CAAAAGCTTCAGATATGGAAAAGAAATAAGCAAAAAAACATTCAAATTTATCAAGTCAAATTAGGTGATAGTTTAGGTAAAATAGCGCAACGCTTTCATTTATCATTAAAAAAATTAAAATCATTGAACCCTATAACGTCAGAAAAAGTCATTAAACCTAAACAAAAATTAGCACTCAATTAAATATTGAATCAAGTTGAATCGAACCACTTATAAATAACACACACTGTTCCTTGGACTTTTGTCTCAATTTAAGATATATTTTCGTCGCTGAAATGAATTTAACGCAAATTAGCATCGGATCACTTTTGATCCTAACTCATCAAAGGAGTTCATTAATGAACCGTTTAACAAAACTTATCTTAAGCAGCGCGCTAATTACAATGACAAGCTCTGTATTTGCAGCACCCGAATTTCTTACAACAACCAATAGCTCTTTTCATGGTAAAGTCTACGCAAAAATTGGTGCATACAAGTCACCAGAACCTGTACTTGCTCAAAGCACTCGTAACCGTAAATGGTCAGAAGTTAAGTTCCTTTGTACCATTCAAAGAATGCCATCAAACTGTACGGCTGAGATCATTGTTGAACATGATAAATCTGGTCAATCAGAAAGCCTTGGTAAGATAACAATGAATTTAACAACGGGTGAATTAAAATCAGAGACACACCCTAGCGCTCATTATGCAATGGACGTTGTTGGTAACGCGCACGTAGAAGTGACTAGTAGCAGTAAAGATTTTTAATTTATTAATTTTAAATTAAAAAAAAGCCATCAATTTGATGGCTTTTTTTTAATTATAATAATGTTTAACTTATTTTCCAAGTCATCTGACCACCTATCAAATCAACGTTAGATTTTACTCCACCGTTAACATAAATAACATTATCACCAAAACTCGCTGTGTTATCAATGCGCGTATCTTTAATAAATAAGTGTGTCCAACCTAAATCAAATCCAACAGTAGACGTTGCTTGATAATGCACCCCTGCCGCCAAAGCAATCCGATCTGAATCTGGCAAACGTAAATTTCTATCTACGTTATTGGCTGGACTTTGATCATAGCCAAGGCCCATTCGTAATTTAATCTTATCAGTCCACTGATATTTCATACCACCGGCAATACGCCATGTATTCCTAAAGTTTTCGGATACTATGATTGGTTTATCCATAGGTATTCCTTCTTGACCGATTACATTGTTTAAACCAATACTTTCAAAAACACTCCATTGTGTAAATGCTACAGTACTACCTAATGTTAACTTTTCAGTTAGTTGATGCATTGCACTTAATGTAATTTGAGCAGGCATGCTAATAGGGTCACTAAATAAGCTGTCAGTAGAGCTCACATAACTAGGATCTGTCAGATTAGGATCTGCCAACATCCCAACTAAGGTACTCTTACCATAAAATTGATGCATAATGGCAGATTGATAATTTAAACCAAGGCGAGTACTAACCGTAGGTTGATACATTAACCCAATATGTCCACCAAAACCTACCGAAGTACCATGATTTGTACTAATAGAGTCGCTAATCGTAGATGTAGATACTCCACCAACCGAATTAAAATCAACGGTTCCTAATTGAATATCGAGTGCAGCACCAAAAGATAATTTTCTGTTAATTTTAACACCAAGAGCAGGCGCAACATTAATCACTTCCAATTTAGAAAGTGTTGCAGAATAACGAGCGTTTGAACTTTCTGCCCAATTCGTTGATAAACCAAAGGGGGCATAAACACCTACTCCCCATGTTAGCTTATTGCTTACATTTTTGGAATAAAAAAACGATGGGATTACAGCTGTTTGAGTAGAATCTAAGCCATTAATAGAAAAAACGCTACTTCCAGAAAAGCCTGAGGTGGTAAGACTCAAATACGCATCATCGCTCAGTGTAGATTTCGCTTTAACAATGGTGCCACCAAGCACTAATTGTTTTCCTTTTAAATGAACTAGCCCTGCTGGATTATAAAATAAAGTACTGGCATCTTCCGCGTCAGCGGCAGCACCTGCGGCAAAATCGCCCGCATTACGTCCGTTAGCTTCACCAAACAATGAGAAAGCACCCGCCATTGTAGATGTTGGGTTAAGCCCTAAAAGCACAATGGAAGCAACGGCAGATAGGCGAAAAGGAAACGATGTAAAAGGAAACAATTGTGTCAAAATAAACTCCGAATATTATTTACTGTAAAAACTTAACAAAAACCTTATAACGAAAAAATGTCAGTATCTTAATTTTTCGTTAAGAATCACTGGTTATATTAAACTCAATTCATGTTCTCAAAAGAGGCTTTATACCTTGAAAATTACTCTCGATAAAGACTATCAACAATCTTTAGAGGCATTATACCTAAAAATACAAAAACTGCCCGCCAGTGAGATAAAATATTACCTTTTTTTATTACTCGATGGTATTAAACAAAGTGACTCTATCTATAACCAAGAAATGCTGCAAAAAAGTTTTCTTTTCTGTGAGTCAGCGGAAGCATTTTTAACCTCAACGAATACGGATACCAATAAAGCATTACTTTTTAATAATTTACATAGCTCATTGTTATCCTTAATTGAAAGTGCCGCACTCAACACCTTTGGCAGTAAATTACAAAAAGGTATCGTGATTAGCCTTGGTCTATGCCTTGGCTTATTGTTTTCTGCTGTATTAGGCTGCGCGGGTGCCATTCGCGGTCTTTTTATTCGGCCAAACATTATCAAAGGTGCCTTAGAAGGTTTTGTAATTGGATTTGGTATGGGAATGATAATTGGTACACGTTTACCTGAAAAATTACTCATCAGTGATGAAAAACGTAAAATATCCCACTCTCTTAAAGGCATAGCCGATGGTTTATTAGCCTTTTCAGACACAGAGAAATCCAGTTTTAAAGAGCAACTAATCGTTCAACTAATAGAAATAAAACAACTGTTTACAGAGCAAAATTCAGATAAATTACCTGAAGACATTGAAACAGCCTTTAATAATTTTTTAACAACCCCTAATAACACCATAGAAATTTGCAGCTCCCCAATTCATTTATTTAGCGAAAGTACTAAAGGCTTTATGGGGCACCATTCATACATTAAATTCTCACTGTTTGGTGAAAAACATGTGTTGGAGTTAGCCAGTCCGAAAACGGAATTTGACGCAAAGCCGTCACAAAAAGAAACACGTAAAATCAGCGGGCAACAGCTCATTGAAATGATTACGTTTAATAAAAAATTAGCCGATTCTCACATGCTTGGCGATCTAACTTACATGCTAACAAAGTATCAAGTGGGTGAGGCTGACTGCTTAACCCACTTAGATAAATTACTTACCTGTACCAAGCAGGCACCCTCCAACATTCGCCGTATTAACAAACAATCTGATAACGCTTATGCTGCGTATTTAATTGGTAAAAGCTTTGAGTACTTAAGTGCTTTTGCTCATAACGATGTATTAAGCACCCATCAACAATTTAATAATGCCTATATTCAAAACAGTGGTTTTCATACGACTCCAAACGCTTCGACTTACCCTCAAAGGCCTTTAATGATTAGTAGTAGTGGTGGCGGCGGTCATATTAGCGCCATTAATGGACTTATTGACTTCCTGTATGAAAAAAACACCTCTATCATTATGACTGAGCATACGCCTGTTGCTCGTTCATTAGATGAGAGTTACCTTGCTAAACAATTAAATGCAGGCATGTATTATCTTCATGAAACAAAGTATTCACCAATGATAAGAAAAATTGTTGGAAATTATACTCGTTACCCAGTGCTTCCTACTAAGAAAGCATTAGATGCAGAAATAAATATTTTAGAACAAAAAAACTCAAGTCACACAACGCGTAAATACATTGATATGTTATTAGATGTCTGCGTTATTGGTTATGAATCTGCAGCCATTCCAAACAGTCTTGTAAAACAAGATGATATTAATTCACTCAATAAACTTGTTCAGTATAAGGATGATGCTGAAAAAATAAATTATCAAAAAATTTATGATTTTTATTTATCATTACTCAAGAAATCAGCAATTGATAATAAACCTTATACTGAATTGGTTAGTACACAAGTTATTGGGTTTGCACCGCTTTGTGACGCTATTATTGAATATAATGAATGGCTGGATAAAGAAAAGGCTTATAACAGCCTGCCTAAAGTAGTATTGCATCAATACATGTCCGATCTCCCATCAAATGGTGCTCTTCATTATTTTACTGGTCTCAAGCAATTAAGTATCCCGCAACGAAACCAAATGAAGCTGTATGGTTGTGAACTTTCTTCTGATTTTTTAAAAGATAATTTACCACTTAGTAATGCCTTTGCAGGGCTTTATAAAATCCCATCAGAAAATAACCCTATGATAAGAAAAGGCTTTAAAAATATAAGTAAAAGTTTACATGATAAATGGGATGAAACTGTCGATGTTTTTCACACAGATTATGAGATAAAACAAAAACAAAACCTCCAGCAATATGAAACATGCATTAAAGAAAAAGACGCAACAGTTGAAGTATTAGCCAATAAAAAAGTTGCTTCCATCATGCTTGGCAGCCAAGCCAGTATAGACATTCTAAAATACGTTCAAACGCTAGTAGACAGCGATTATGATAAAATTTTCGTTTTTGGTGGACTAAGTAACCATATATATGGGCCTTTGCAAGAAATAATAAGAAAGTCACCCAGTCTTAAAGATAAAATCGTATGCCTTGGAAATCAAGACGATACCAAAATGATGCCTATTATGACACGAAGTAATACCGTCATTATTAGGGGGGGTGGTTTGTCTGTTATGGAACAAATGGCTTTGCAGCATAATGAAAACCAAATCATTTTAGTTCATCATACTGATATCGCCAGTAACGAGTTAAGTTCAGGCATGGCTTGGGAAGACGGTAACGTAGATAAACTGATTGATTACTTAAATAAAAAAGGGATGTTGGTACAAAAAACATCACCAAGCCGTTGTTTTAGTCAACTTGAAGGGTTAAAGAATTCAGCACGAATTGATGAAACTCCTAGTAAAAATTCCAGTTACCTATTTGAATCTATGTTCTTTACACAAGAGGTTAAACCTTACCTGGTTCAAAAGGATCTACATCCGATTTACTGTCAAGTGTAAGATTGCAATCTAGCTGCCTACGTATATCAACTATGTCTGATAGAAATAGTTGATATATCCTATAAAAATGGTAGAACCACTTTATTTTGCCAAGCAAACGTTGTACTCATGCGACGCATCCAGACACCACGCGCCTATGTAATCGGCAAAACTTCTTCGAATGAATAAATCAAACACATTATCGTCCCGCTTAAAAACCATTGCGCTTGCCTGCGCAAATTTGGTTTGGATGCAGGTTTTAAGTTTAAAATTATTTGGACTAAAATCATAAACACACGAATGCATTAGTAATGAATGAACTTTCATGCCAGAAACTCTTAATAATGTTTGACCACTGCTGTTATCGATCAGCGCATAATGACCACTCAAATGTTGATGTAATTGATCCTCTAACCATATGGAATCTTCATCACCACAAAGCATTAGCCATTCATTTGGCGATAACCAAAATAAATTAACCCTTCCAGACATGCATGCTTGCTTGGGAGCTATTGGCAATGCAACATTTAATGCTTCTTTAATCGCATTATTGAAAATTTTATCTTCGCTGTCACCACGCAGTGTGTAATGTCTAAGTCCCTTAATTTCTTCTAAGAGAATCTCTGACGTTTGCTCCGTATTATGAGATTTGTGACTTAAATAATGCAGTGGTAATTCACAAATGGCTGGCAAATTATTTTCAGTCAACATTTTGTTTTTCTCCCTTTGGATCATAAAAAACAGAACTCACAATTTTAG
>CAWVYD010000125.1:0-5824 GCA_963934185.1 uncultured Legionellaceae bacterium
AAAAAAAACAGCAGTACAGAGGCAGCTCCCACACCTCCCACCTTCAAAAGATAAGGCATTATTAGGGCTTAATTTTGTAACTTATAAAACGTCTTTTTCTTCTAAGGTAAGTAAGCGTGCTTCTTGTTCTAACATGATGGGGATACCGTCGCGAATAGGGAATGCCATTCGATCGGCCTTACAAATCAACTCTGACTCTTTCTTTTTATAAAGAAGGGATGATTTGCATAAGGGGCATACTAAAATCTCTAATAAATTTTTATCCATGAGTTTCTCTTTTTTTATGGGCAACTTTATTTCGAACGTAGCTTGGCAACGCCAACTCAGCGCCTTGTGGTGTTTGCACTAAAGCTAAGGTTGCTAAATCTTGTGATTCTGGATTAACTGCGTCAATGCACAGCTGTTTATTTAATACAGCCTGTGGTATTACGGTTGAATCGAGCAAAAACCCACTACCTATGTAGTGATAATTGTCATTCCAATTAAGTTTATCTAGCGCTTCAACGTACTCTATACCACAGGCCTGCATGACACCGTCCATCCATTCATACTGAGCGTGATACACCTCATTCATACGCGCATCATTTATTACCCAAACCCTTTTTGCCGCAAAGCGTCGAAATGCGCCTTGAGCAATGGCTTGAAGGCTCGATATACCAACAACGTCAATGTCATGCGAAACCGCTAATCCTTGCGCAACGCAGGCTCCAATACGAAGGCCTGTAAAACTGCCAGGGCCTTTTACAAAGGCAATAAGATCAATGTCTGATAATAATATGCTTGCTTCACTTAATAGTTCATCAACAAACGATAATATAATCGTTGCATGGCTTTTAAAACCGCATTGTTTTTTTTCAAAAAGTTTCGCTTGGTGCAGCAAACCAATTGAGCAAACGTCTGCTGACGTATCAATCGTTAATAACGTTTTCATGGGTCTTCGTAAAAGGAATAGTGTCGATAAATTCTAACACAAGTTGCCTATCTCTTGTAACCACCATTTCTGGTAAACTTTTAAAAAAGCTTTCACCATACGCGCGGCCTGATAAACGTGGATCTCCTACAATTAAAACGCCTTTATCCTTAGCATCACGAATAAGACGACCCAACCCCTGCTTTAATGCAATAACGGCAATGGGAAGTTGATAATGATCGAACGCTGCTACCCCTTGCTTTTTTAACTGCTTAATACGCGCTTGCACGATGGGGTCAAACGGGCTTTCAAAGGGTAATTTATCAATGATAACGCACGATAATGCATCTCCCCGCACGTCAATGCCTTCCCAAAAACTGCTGGTACCTAATAAAACAGCATTATCTGTCTTACAAAATGAGTCAACCAGTTGCATTTTTCCCATATCGCCTTGCACAAACAAAGAAAAATAAGATTCACTTTTTAGTAATTCTTCTGCTTTATGCAATGCTTTAAAGCTGGTAAACAAAAAGAATGTTCGACCACCAAAGGCTTTTATAACAGGCAATGTTTGCGCCACCAAACGAGCAATGTATTGCTCATCACTCGGGTCTGGCAAACCGCGCGGTAAATACATCATGGATTGCTCGGGGTAATCAAAAGGTGTATCAAAACTGTGGGCTGGTAAGGCATCCAAACCAAGGTTGGATGAAAAATAATTAAAATTACCATTAACCGACAAGGTGGCTGACGTATAAATATATGACGTATTGGCTAAAATTATTGATTGGAACACTTCCGCGATAGACAGCGGTGTTTCATTGATAATAAGGCTGCTTTTAAATAATTCCACCCAATAAATGGCTGTATTTTTCGACAAATCACCCGTTACATTGTCAATGAACGTTAGCATTTCACTTAAGCGATCGGATAATACCTTATAACCAGGCGAGCGTTCTAATACCGCCTTAATATGCGCTAGCGTTATTTCAAGTGTGTCTTTTAATTCATCAAAGACTGTTTTTACGGTTTGTTTTTTTTTAAATTCTTGCCATGGATAACGACCATTGGGTACGTCAAAGGCCTCTCGTAAGACGTCACTTTTTTCTATTAATGACTGCTGGTGTTGAAGCAAAACAGCGTCATCGTTGGTATGTTTTTTTTGCTCTTCAGACAATTCATCAATGATGACTTTAAATTGACGTGATGATAAACGATTCCCAAAAAAAGACGTCGCAACGTGCGCAAGTTGGTGCGCTTCGTCAAACACCACCACATCAACAGCGGGTAAAATCTCACCAAAGCCATCTTCTTTTAAAGCGCAATCAGCGAAAAACAAATGATGATTAATCACCACTAAATCGGCTTGCTGTGCTTTATTTCGTGCTTTAGAGACAAAACACTCTTTTAAAAATGGGCAATCTTTAGATAAGCAATTATCAGCCGTTGAAGTGGTATAAGTCCACGCTTCAGAATCCTCAGCAATTTCAGGAAACTCGCTGCGATCTCCTGTAGTAAAACGAAGTAAATTTTTATGAATACGTTTAAATTCACTTTGAATTTTTGTTGTGGGGAACCAGCCGTTAGCTAAATTATAATCGATTCGATAATGACAAACGTAATTTTGACGACCTTTCAAAAGTGCGGTTTTTAACGGTTTTTTTAACGCCTTCAGTAAAATAGGTAGATCGCGTGAAAAAAGCTGATCTTGTAAGTTTTTGGTGCCGGTAGAGATAACCACTTTTTTGTCTGACAATAAAGCGGGCACCAGATAAGCAAACGTCTTACCAATGCCGGTTGGCGCTTCCGCAACGTAACTGCCTTGCCTTAAAATGGTTTCAAAAATTTGTTCCGCCAATTCAATTTGTGACGGGCGAGCACGATACCCCTCTATGAATTTGGCTAAGGCACCCTGCTCACCTAAAACATCACTAACACTTAATGACAACGTTATTCCATTTCTAAATATTGACGTTTATTTGGTTTATGTTCCCATTCTTTTGCGTCAGCTGGCGCATCTTTAATGCTGGTAATATTAGGCCATTTTTCAGAAAGCTCGGTATTCAGCGCTAAAAAAGGTTGTTGCTCGTCTGTTAAATCATCTTCAGAAACAATCGCATCAATGGGGCATTCAGGCTCACATAAGGCGCAATCAATGCATTCATCAGGATTAATTACCAGAAAATTAGGGCCTTCATAAAAACAGTCAACAGGGCATACTTCCACGCAATCAGTGTATTTGCATTTAATGCAATTTTCAGTAACCACAAAGGTCATGTATTATCCTCTATTTATAAAATCTAAAAACATTCAAAAGTACCAAAATTTTACTCTTTTTTCCAGTCATATACCGATGTTTATTCAAAATACCATTTATTCCCCGCAACCCCAAACATTACCACAACCCATGTCATAGTGCTGCGTATTGTCATTGGCCTTATTGCTTAGGGGCTCAATAAACATTTTTTGATTAATGTTTGTTTGTAATGAAGTCAATCGCTCTACATCTATTGCAGACATACGTTGCCAATCCGATTTATCGGCATGAATGCATGGCATGCACTCTTGGCTGTTATGAGCCATTACGTCAAATCCAGCGCGTTTAATTAGTGCGTCACGTTCTTCAAAAGAATCAGCCAATAATGGGTAGTTAAGTGCTCTATCTTGATAGTGTTCGCTTATTTCACCAGACAATAAAGATTGGTTAGCGCGCGATGTTACGCGCATTTTTGCCAAATGCAAAGTCGCCTTGCAATGAATATCCAACACATCCAACGCATCATTTAAAGGCAATCCTTTAAGGAACGACGCACACCATTGAAATTTTTTGGAAGGAAAGCTCCCTCTGTCAATCACACACTCCTCAAACGTTTTTTGAGAATTTAAATGTTGAAAAGCAATGCCTTTATTTTCCAAAAAGTTAAATACATGAGTTAAATGCGTTTGCCAATGCGATGATTGCCAGCCAGTATCGACCGACAATACCACCACTTTATCTAACTTTGTTTCAATTGCCCATTGGATCATAGCCAATGACGCATTGCCATAATTTGCAATTAAAACGTTCATTTTTTATCACATACCATGTATTTAAACAACCAACATAAGCCTATCGTGCTAAGCACAGCAAAGCCCATGGCGCTTCCGTCCCAAATTAAGCTATCAAGTTGCATAATGTTTGGGTTATGGGCTAATGAAAAAGGAATGGCAAGCATTACGTCCATTAAGGCAGCGCCTGCCACCAAGCCACAGGCAAGTAACAACGCTTTATGCTTACCTTCACTTTGTTTTTCATCCGAAGAATTAGCCAAACGACGGTTAACAAAAAACGACAACAACGCACCGATGAACAATGGCATAGATGACGTCATTGGCAAATAAATACCAATGGCAACACCCAAAATGGATAAGTTAAACGATAAACGTTTTTCTAAATAACGACGAATGGGTAATAAAATAATCATCAATAATGCGCCCATTCCAAGCAGCAACCAAGGCAAGCCTTGATTAAAAATAGCTTGCGTAATGGCAGCCATTAACGCCGCAGGCGGTGCAGGCAAAGATTGCGCTGGATCCATACCTTCATGGGGCATAACACCTGCAATCCCATAGACATCAAATAATAATTGCATCACCGGTGGAATAACCATTGCAGCCACAATAACGCCCAGCAATAACATTACTTGTTGTTTCCAAGGCGTTGCGCCTAGCAAATAACCCACTTTCAAATCTTGAATATTGTCATTGGCAATGGCAGCAATCCCCGTCACTACGGAGCCAACAATGATGGTAATGGCTTCAGCTGCTTTAATTTGATCTGCCGTTAAATGAATGCCTGTTACCTTTTTTAATACCACACTTAAAATCCAGCCAAGCAGTAGCATTCCGGCAATGATAACAGATGACCCCGGGCTTGCCGTAACCCCTACCAAGCCGGAGAAAAACGCTGTGATCACTGAAAAAACAAAGCCTATCACCAGTACATAAAGCACAAAAGAAAAAATAATGCTTGACGCCCAAGAACCAGGTAATCCTAATTTAGCCAAAGGAAAGGTAAACTTAAAGAATGCAAACATAAGCACTGAAACAATGCTACATAACAGCATTAAATAAACAAAAGGGACGTCTTTTTCTGTGCGTACCATTTGATTTTTCTTACCCGCATTTTGTCTTGATTGCTTGATAGAGCGAGTAATGCTTTGCGTCAGTGGCTTGAGCATTAAAAGTAGAGACCAAAGCCCAGCGAACAACATGGCGCCAATGCCTAAATAACGTACTTTTTCATTCCATAAATGTGAAACGGCCTCTGTTGGCGCGAAACTTTGCTGAAAAAAGGGGTAAGCATCGCTCAAAATGGGTACGGTTATTAACCAGCCTAAAGCAGCACCTATAAAAATACTTAGGCCCAGTTCAAAACCAATTAGATAACCTGCGCCAATCATGGTTGCTGAAAAACCAACACCAAAACCTACCAAGGTACGTTTAATGCTAAACCAAACTTGAAAATTATTAGCAATGATTTTAAAACCCATTTGGCACAGTTCCAGTACTGAACCTAAAACACCACCCAATATTAATTCTTTAACACTGCCGCCACTTGATGATGTTTTTAATACTTCAGCAATGGCTTTTCCTTCTGGAAAGGGCAAGTCTTTTTGATGCACTAAAATGCGACGTAAGGGAATGGAAAAAATCACTCCTAACGTGCCGCCAATGGCTGCTATACAGAAATTTTCAAAGTAAGAAAAACCAAACCAGTAGTGGATCATAATAAGCGCTGGAATGGTGTAAACAATGCCGCCTGCCACCGCTTCTCCTGCAGAGGCAGCCGTTTGCACCAGATTGTTTTCAAGTACCGATGAGTCTTTAAAAAAACGTAATATCGCCATGGAAATAACGGCTGCTGGAATAGAC
>CAWVYD010000126.1:0-5732 GCA_963934185.1 uncultured Legionellaceae bacterium
AAGGCATACTTATTTAAAAATAATCGCTCTCGAAATAAACGGTTATCAATTTTGCTCAATGTCGCCTGTTGACAGACGTTATCCCAGTGCGTTTCGATAACATTGATTTGCATATTGATAATGACTCTAGCCTTTTGATTATCAAGCATAAAATGAGGAGCGGAGTTTAAGCAAGTAATGAGCTTACTGCTTCTATCAGCACCAGAAATCATCATTGCTTGGCTTGCTTCTCCGCCAGCTCGCATTTGCGGACAAATATCATAAGCCGGCGTAAGCGCTAACGATTTACCATTCCAAAAAGCCGAATGATTACGCGCATGATCATCCGTATTACCTGATAAAACATTAAAAACCATTCGACCAAACAGCTCTTTAAGCGTTGCTTTAGGTTCACTAAATTGATGACGAATGAGCTCGGCAAAATCTTGATAACTGGCGTAATGGCCTGTCATTTCATCCAGTTTCAAGAGTGTTAATGCTGAAAGCATTAACTTGCGTGACCAACCATCAGAAATTTTGTTGCGATCAAATCGTTCAATTAAAAGTATGTCTTTGCCTGCTGCATGTTCAAGCAAAACATTAGCCACGTTTAATCCACAAAGGTTTGCTAATGTCATGGCAAAAAATTCTGCTTTAATCACATTGTATTGATCTGTGCTTGATGAAAATTTAGCAACGTACTTCCTGTTGTCACCATCCACAAGTGCTTTGGGTCTGGCTCCGCCAATGGAGGTACCATGATTGAGCGCTTGTGCAAGCTCGGGTGTTAGTGGGATCCCTTGTTCAACATGTTCAGAGGATTGAGACAGCTCCAGTAAGCTGGCATTGGTTGAAACTCGGGGGCGATAGATTGTTGCTGATGTTTGAAAATCGAGCGCGCCAATACGATCAGAGCCGGATTCAATTAAATAGGTGAATTCATTTAAATTGCCAGGATCAACTCCTTCTCCTTTAAGACCAAAAAGCTTGTTTAAAATCACACGGCGGCCCCATGCATCCGGTGCGCTATCGCGAATGCAACCAAATAATGCTTCTATCCCATTAGTTTTTTCTTGAGTGCCAGGTTGTAAAGGCAGTTCGTGTTCATAAAGTGCAATGGTATTTTTTCGCTCTAAGTAACTTTGCCCATAGGTAAATAAAATGCGTCCGTCCATTTGAGCTAACTTTCCTGCAACCACAGGAGAAGCAGCATTAGGCAGCCAGATCCAAACATAAAGCGTTGAGGCAATTTCTTTAGAAATCATCATCAAGCTCTATGGTTGGTTTATGCACTTTTGATGGAAGCAGAACCAGAGTATGCTCCATTCGTTTATTTTCCTTAGTTAATTCATCGTTATCTTTATTAAAAAGCGCTATCCCCAGTATGGAAGCCACTTCAAGGAAACAACCAATAGAACAGCTAGGATCTCCTTTTTCAATACGACGCAATAATCCTCTTGAAATATTAGCCCTATCAGAAAGTTCCTGAGTCGTGATTGCCTTTTCAATACGCGTGGTTTTTATAATGTTCGCTAACAAGCTTAAAGCTTCCAAAGCATAGTGTGAATAGGTTTGATTTTTTTTCTTAGTCATGACAATGCACGTATTGAGTCATTAATCTCTCATTTAAAGGGTTTACGGTTCATCAATGAAACATTATAGCAGAAATCATCATTAGTCAAACATTGGCTGGCATTACGTGCTGTTTGAGTATGGACGTAGTATGCGTTTCGCGCTTTGGCGCTCATTGCTTCGCCATTGTGTGAGGGTTCTGTGTGGGTGTGAACGGCATTGACTGCGTTCACAAACCATAATCGTTATGTTTTATTCCTCACACACATCACTGACACGGCGTGAAACGCCCAGCTCACACCCTTAAAGCGTGTTTAAGGCCCCTTAAATAGGTTTTAAGAATTGAAAATCAACGGGTTACCGATGGTTTTATGGCTAACCTGTTGAATATAAAGGGGTAGGTGTGGCTCGGCACCTACCCTAATGTTCCCAACACTCACACACACCACTGACACGGTCTTAAAACGCATTTAAGGCCCTATAAAGAGGCTTTAAGAATTGGAAATCAATAGGTTATAGCTGTTTTTCTTGGTAACCAGTTGATATGAAATGGGTTTGAGTGGCTCGGCCACGACATTCTTATATTGTGTGAGGGTTCTGTGTGGGTGTGAACGGCATTGACTGCGTTCACAAACCATAATCGTTATGTTTTATTCCTCACACACATCACTGACACGGCGTGAAACGCCCAGCTCACACCCTTAAAGCGTGTTTAAGGCCCCTTAAATAGGTTTTAAGAATTGAAAATCAACGGGTTACCGATGGTTTTATGGCTAACCTGTTGAATATAAAGGGGTAGGTGTGGCTCGGCACCTACCCTATTGTCTTGGTTTAAACAGCAAGGGCTTGTTAGCCTAAGCGACCATTGGTTCAAACTGGTAAAAGCTTAATCGGAACCGCCGTATGCGACAACGCTTGTACGGTGGTGTGAGAGGACGGAGTTCGTGAGAACTCCTCCTACTCGATTAAGGAGGCGTAGTTATGCATGACAAGGTTTTATTGTGGAGCTATTTCGATTTATTTTTTTAAAAGCATGATTTATCCAATGTTTAACGTTCATTTCTGGCAGAAATAAAAGAGTGGTCTATTCTAAGCGTATGAGCCCAACAATTACGCAAACAATAAATGGAAAGCCTATGTCTGTTAAATCAATAAGCATAAGAAGCGCCGTAGCGCAGCTACGAATGGGGATGAAAGCAAGCAAGCCCTTTAAGTACATCCCACTTAAAATGAATTCATTATCACTCACATGGCGAAATGCGCCTTTATATAAGGAGGCGTAGATATGCCGATAACACCAGAGCAACAAATTGCAGGAAAGCAAAATTTACTAGGTTTTTATGAACGATTAAAGCTTGCTAATGCTGGAAATGTTTATGAGGTTAGCAGTGATTCTGCCAAAAAACTCAAACAGATAATTCAAGCAAACAATTATCAAGATATTAAAGGCGCCATAAAACAAATGGCTGTTAAAGAACAAAGTTCAGGCAAAAAAAGTATTTTTTATAGTATGAATGATAATTGGAGTAACCCACCTCTGCCGAGTAGAAACCACATGAGCAAGGCCGGTTTTGACTTAATGTTAATCCTCGCTCAAAAGATTTTGGTGAAAAATAAAATAAAACAATTGCCGATTGCCAATGTGGCTTTGTTAAATAATCTAATTGCTAATAAGGCTGAAAATTCAGTTAAAGATATTTTAAAAAATGCTACCACTATTTTTGATGCAGAGGGTAATTCCGCTGCCTGTATTGATGGATTCAATGAGACAGATATTAAAGAAATAATACAAGCGGCAAAAGACACTAAAAAATCGCTTCAAGAGGAAAAAATAAATGAAATTAAAATGGTAAATGAGTTTGCTGAAAAAATAAAATCGATGAGTCTTGAAAGCTTGACCGGATTAAAAGAGACGGCGTCAATTGAATATAAAGACCTTGGCTTCATCAAACCTGGTTTGTTTGATATTGAAGAAGAGTACACATTAACGGATGCACAAAAACAGCGTTTAGATGATCAGATCGCAGAAATCAATAAAAAAAATGCACAAGCTATCGCTCAACTAATTGATAATATAAAGCTATCACAAGCAGATTCTTTCGATGCCCTAAACACATTTCTCAGCGCTAAGCCTTTAGTTGCTAAACAAGCTGTACTTAGCGGCGAGCCATTTAATATGGACAACGAACATATTAGATTAGTTCGGGATCCGGTTATTAGGAATGTAATTGTTGCAGCAAAGGAGAGCCTGGAGCACTTTGCGCTTTTACATGTGGAAGAACAAATTAACAATGCCTCATTCGAAAAGGGCGATAAATTAAAGGATATTTTTCTCAATGACGGAACAGACAAAAACGTAATCATCAAAGTTTTAAAGGACGCTGATATAGGGCTTGATGACAAGTATTTGCAAGCTATTAACACCAAACATTTTGAAGGTGTTAAACAGGCCATAACCAAGCATGCGCAAACACTTTTAAGCGAAAAGTTATCGGAGTTAATTAAAGGAGGTGAATTAAGTGATGCGCAGCTTGAAAGTATAGAGACTACTGACAACATTCACGAGCTTATTTTATCTGAGGAGCCTCTTAATGAGTTTGAAAACCTAAAGGCATGTTTAGATTCAAAAGGCGTTGTTATCACCCTGGAGCAAAAAAAATCGGTAGTAAAGAAAAGAGAAGCTGCAACCATCAATTTATTTATAAAAGCAATGAAAGGTGATGCTCACTCACTAAGTGATCAACAGATTTTAGCATTGGCTCAACTGGATGTTTCTGGTGACTCTAAAGCTCAATTTGAAGCTCATCTTGATTCAATTAAAACAGACATTAAATATTTAGGTAAAGAAAAAAAAGATTTTTACATTACTGATAACGTCGCTAAGGCAATATGTAATCTGGCTGCAGGAAAAGCATTTTCATTAAAAGCAAAAGATAAAGGTAATGTAGAAGAACTAAATGCGTTTATTGCGTCTATTGACAGTAAAAAAACGGATAAAGTGAAAGCATTTAATGACGAATTACCAAAGCTATTTAAAAAGGGTTGGTTCTTTACTGATGAATCAAAAATAAAAATATTAGTAACCAATTTAAATGTTCAACACGATGACGATGTTGAAAAATGTTTGGGTAGGCTGAAGGTTAGAACAGCAAATTTAAGTGATGATGTAGCAAGCCTGGTTGCATCTTCTGAAACCGAGGGTGTATATAAAGCAGCCAATAAAAAGGCGAGTAGTATTATCACTGATGCACTTATAAAAAAAAGGTTAACCGAAGCGCAAGTCATAGCAATCACAACGGCGAATACAACATTAGCATCGCTACAACTTCAGTTTCCTGATGCAGGTTATACTGAGTTTTACGGAAAAAAAGATGACAGTTCAGCTGGCTTGTTTGGTGCGCTCGATTCTACAGAGGGATGCTCAACTAATTTAGTCAAGCACGCACAAGCACAGGCTCAAATACTTCTTGAAGCAAAAATTACGGCGTTAATGGCTTCTCCTGATATTACCAGTGAGATACTTGAACTAATTAAGGCAAAGGATATTGCTGCATTAAAAAGCGATGATAAGAAATTAAATGATGCTTCAAAAACAACATTGAAATCCTACCTTGGAGAAGGCCTGATTAATGCCTGTGGCGCAAATAAATTTCTATCAGATAAGTTTTTAGTCTCTGCGGGATCAGTTATTGAGGCAAGGAAGACATTAAAGATTTTAACTGATGGTTGTGATAGAGATGAGTTAATTGACCTTCATAAATCATTAAAAATCGCTTTAAAGGAAACTACAGACAATAGTTTTGCGGAACAGACAATAAAATCATGCTTAGTTAAACTTGCTTTGAGAGCCAGCATTCTTTTACAAGAGTCCATGGAGGATGAGATAAGTCTTAGCGAAGATCCTAAGCAATTAGCTGCCGTACTCAGTGGTTCATTAACGGTGGATGGCGCGGCTGGAGGAAATAAATCGACGGTGTTTTTTGATGAAGAATTACAGCAGTGCTTAGAAGGAGCAGATGAAGCGATACCGTGTGACGTTGGCGTTGAACAACATAATGATGCCGTTGAAGCAATTAAAACGCTCATTGCTGCTGCAACCTCTGTCAAAGCTTTATCGGAGATTCATCAAGCGTTTGGGGGCGATATTCCAAACGTAAGTGATGACAATACGGAAGATGACA
>CAWVYD010000127.1:0-5658 GCA_963934185.1 uncultured Legionellaceae bacterium
AAAAACCAGTGCAGCACTTTCGCGTTTTGCAAAATTAAAATTACCTTACATTTCTGTGATGACCGATCCAACCATGGGAGGCGTTTCTGCAAGTTTTGCAACGTTAGGCGATATTATCATTGCCGAGCCAAAAGCATTAATAGGATTTGCAGGGCCGCGTGTTATTGAACAAACAGTTCGTCAAACATTACCTGATGGGTTTCAACGCAGTGAATTTTTAATGGAACATGGACACATTGATATGATAGTTGAACGTTCTAATATGAAAACATGCTTAGCTCGTTTAATTTCAACCTTAATGCAAAATAGAACGTGTTCTAAAGCTTCAAATTAAGCAGTGTTACTATCTGACTGGTTATATGTATTAGAACAACAACGGCCAATGTCGACCATTAAACTCGGTTTAGAAAGGGCGTATGCGCTTGCAATAACCTTAGATTTGTTAGAATTAAAACCTAAGGTTATCATTGTTGCAGGTACCAATGGTAAGGGATCAACCATTGCAACTCTTGAACAATTACTATTATCTCATGGCAAACGTGTTGGAACGTACACTTCACCGCATTTGTTGCTTTTTAATGAACGCATTCGTCTTAACGGTAAAATGGTTGATGACCAATCAATTGTAAATGCCTTTAAATGTCTTCAAGACACGGCTGGTTCAAAAGAACTTACTTATTATGAGTGGGTAACCTTAGCAGCGTTAATTATTTTCAAACAACAACCACTTGATTTTATCTTGCTAGAAGTTGGGTTGGGTGGTCGGCTTGATGCCGTTAATATCATTGATGCTGATGTATCCATCATAACCTCGATAGACTTTGACCATATGGAGCTATTAGGTGATACGTTAGACAAAATTGCTTATGAAAAGGCGGGGGTGTTTAGGCATAAACAACACGTGTTTTGTGGTGAACCCAACCCGCCAAAATCATTACAATTAGAAGCGTTAAATCATAAGGTAGTCTTTAATCAATTAGGACTCACTTACGTTTATGAGGAAACTAATTCTGACTGGCATTTTACCTCTAAAAATATTGCTCTTTCTAAACTGCCATTTATATCACTTCATTTAAATAATGTTTGTAATGCGCTAGCCTGTTTTTTATCTTTAGGCATTACTTCTTCTGAACAAAGCATAAGACAAAGTTTGAATAATGTTAAAATATCAGGCCGCTGTCAATTGATAAAAGGGGACTTCCCACTCTTATTTGATGTTGCGCACAACCGCCAATCCATTAATAATTTATGTCATTTTTTGATGACAATGGATCATCGTTGCCTTATTGTTTTTTCAATGCTAAAAGGAAAAAATATTGATGATATGGTGAAATTATTGACTCCCTTTGTTAAAACATGGTTTGTTGCGCCACTGGACGGATCGCGCAGTCACTCAAGCAGCGAATTAAAAAAGGTGTTTGAAGTATATGACAACGTTCATTACTTTCCTACCATAGACAAAGCGTTTCAAGCTGCAAAAAAAAAACAAGCCAAGCAACAGACATTAGTTATATCAGGTTCTTTTTTAACGGTTGCTTCCGTTTTAGAAAGCATGGCAGTATCGTTTAAACTTTAGGGCGTGTTGATAATTCATTTTATTTTTTTATCTCCGTAATACCATTGCATTTCTACAGGATGAAGATTTAACACAGAATGACTTATCTTTACTCACCCCATGTATTTCCAAAGAATTTGGGTATATACTTGTTTCTTATTAAGAATAAAAAAGGTTTAGCAGATGGATGCAAGTGTTAAACATCGGGTTATTGGTTCAGCGTTAGTTATAACCATTGCGCTTGTCATTTTACCCTTGTTTATAAAAGAAAAAAAGCCTGCTTGGATGGTAAAAGAAGATAGACAATCTTTTATAGTGCCAACAGCACCAGCGCCGATTAAGGTTGCTCTACAATCCCCAAAAAAAGAATGGAAAATGCCTACTGAGGCAATAAAAATCATTACTGATAATAAAGTTTCAACTAAAGTTAAAGTAGCTGAGCTTGCTTTTTCAGAGCAACAATATGCATTAGGTTCTAAGACAAAACGAGCTATTATAGAAGAGCAGGTGGCTGGTTTTGCTCAGATCGATACAAAAAAAAGCAAAGGTCATGATGGTGTATTGTTTCAAAGCATAAAAAAAGAAAGTGAAAAAGCTTATTATTCTTTGCAATTAGCAACTTTTTCTAATGTTCTGTGGGCAAATCGACTGTTAATTCGTTTGAAAAAACAAGGCGTTGATGGTTTTTTATCTCAAAGTCAATCAAAAAATGGTACGTTATTCACCATGGTAATGGTAGGGCGAACACCCCATAAAGATGAAATAAAGCGCTTGCAACAAAGTTTAGATATTTTAATTAACGTTAACAGCCTGATTATTAAACACACTTAAAGAGAAAGCAGATGAATTGGATTGATATTTCTATTTTTTTGGTTGTAAGCTTGTCTGTGCTTATTGGAATTTTCAGAGGTTTTATTCGTGAAGCGCTATCACTTGTGAATTGGGGGTTGGCTATTTTTGCCAGTGTTTATTTTCATGAGTTGGCACAATCGTATTTAAAAAATAGTATTGAATCGCCAGCGGTTCGTTCAATTGCTGCATTCGCAGCAGTTTTTATAGTATTTATTATCATTGGTAGCTTGCTAACCCATTGTGTTGGTTTTTTAGTCAGAAAGTCTGGTTTAGGCGGAACAGATCGAATGTTGGGACTTATGTTTGGTTTTGTTCGCGGTGTGCTGGTTAGTGCCGTATTGCTGGCAGTTATGAGTTTTACGCCAGTCAAAACACAAAAAACATGGCAAGAAGCAATGATGTTGCCTACCTTTCAACCTTTAGTTTATTGGTTAAATGATAATGTATCTTCTAAAATGACTGTTGCGATGAAAGAATCTTCCACACTTCCTCAAAAAGCATTAAAGCATGCAAGTGAGTGGCAGGAAGTGACTTCATATGTTGAGCAAATAAAGGGTTAAAGAAAAATTAAGCAAGCAACGTCTCTGCCTTCACTTAACAGTAAGTTAAACGTTCTACAGGCAGCGCCAATAGACATTATTTCTAGCGATGTATTATGTGAGTACAATTCATTTTTAAGCGTTATTGGTATTGATAGTGGTGTTAAATGTTTCCCACCAACTAACAATAAATTAATGTTTTCTAACGAAGGCAAATGACTAAGTGTCAGCTTATCAAGTGTTGGAAAATTTTCTTCCAATTTCAACGCATTTTCACTTGTAATAAAAACGGATTGGCTGTATTTTTGCTCATTGATTGTGATACTTGTTTCATCATAAGCAAGGATGCTAAACAGCGTGTGTTTAATGACCTGAATATGCATAAAGCTACTTATATAAAAATAATTTGACATAAATTATGTCGTATTTGTATACCTTTGTCTAATTAAAATTCTTAAGAGAGAACCCTATGAGTGAATTTCCTCGAATCGATTGCTTGCCAGCATATGTGTTTAGTACTGTTAATAAGTTTAAAACCGAAGCACGAGCACGCGGTGAAGATATCATTGATTTTGGTATGGGTAATCCAGACAAAGCCACGCCTACTCACATTTTAAACAAGCTTATTGAAGCAGCCAAAAGAGATGATACGCATCGGTATGGCTCATCAAACGGGATCCCACACCTTCGTAAAGCCATTAGCGACTGGTATCAAAAACGTTATTCCGTTGAGATTTGTCCTGAAAATGAAGCCATTGTTACCATCGGTTCAAAAGAAGGTTTGGCGCATTTGGCCTTAGCCATATCCGGTCCTGGTGATACGGTTCTAGTTCCTGATCCTAGTTATCCCATTCATATTTATGGTTTTGTAATGACTGGCGCTAATATTGTTCATTTGCCAATGCATGATGAATACATTTTTTTAGAAGCGTTCCAAAAAATCATTGCTGAATCAAAAGTTAAACCAAAAGCATTGGTGATGAATTTCCCTGCTAATCCTACAACCCATTGTGTGGAATTAGACTTTTTTGAAAAAGTCATAGCGATTGCTAAAAAGCACCATATTTGGGTGATTCATGATTTGGCTTACGCAGACATTACCTTTGATGGATACCAAGCACCATCAATTTTACAAGTAGAAGGCGCTAAAGACATTGCTTGTGAAACGTTTTCACTGAGTAAGTCATACAATATGCCGGGATGGCGTGTTGGCTTTGTATGCGGTAATCCTAAATTAGTAGGTGCATTAAAGCATTTAAAAAATTACTTAGATTACGGCACCTTTATTCCTATTCAAGTGGCTGCTATTGCCGCGCTTGAGGGCGATCAAAGCTGCGTTGCAGAGATTAAGCAGCTGTATCAAGATAGGCGCGATATATTGTGTGCTGGTCTAAACAAAATTGGCTGGCCCGTTGAACCACCAAAAGCAACCATGTTCATTTGGGCTAAAATTCCAGAGCATTATCAATCCATGGGCAGTTTAGAATTTACAAAATATTTGATGAAAGAAGCAAAAGTTGCTGTGGCGCCAGGCATCGGCTTTGGTGACTTAGGTGATGAACACGTACGATTTGGTTTGGTTGAGAATGATCTTCGAACACGCCAAGCACTCAAAAATTTAAAAGCATTATTTAAACGAGATGGCATTAGTATGGATGATTAATCCAATGTTTACGGTCATTATAAACAGCATTTTTGATGATGCTATTAATAATTTAGATGAAACACCTTGCATTGAGCAATCTTTATTTAATGCGTTAGCATTAAAAACGCCTTATCCTTATGCCGACTTATATTTAAAAAATAATGAGCTAGATCAACAATTACTGTGTTTAACACCCATGTCATTTGTTGTTGGAATGAGAGATGTTTTATTGCAAGCAATGCCAGAACAACTTGATATTACAGATGATGAGTATCAACAAATGGTACAGTTATTGACACCCTTAATGAATGTTGATGATTTATTGTTTGTGCAGGATAAAACAAAATTTTATCTTAAAAGTAATCGAAAAATTAGCACAACGCCTTATTTCAAGCTGGCTAAAGTGCCCATTAAAGAAAGCTTACCTAAAGGGGAAGAGCAAGCATTTTGGAGTCGGCTTTTTTCAGAGTGCCAAATGGTATTAAGCCAGGCCCCGTTTAATTTAATGCGTCAGCAAGAAGGAAAACCACCCATTAATGCTTTATGGTTTTGGGGGGAGGGGAAATGGTTGTTTTCAAATAAATCATTTACGTTAGTCACCGATAATGTTTTTTTAGCGAACAAAGTATTGGCACTAGATTCAGTCACATTACTTAGCGTTTCTGATTTTTTAAACTTAACTGTAAACAAACAGTCAGAAGCTATGATTGTTTATTTATCAGAAACCACGCCGTTGATTGAAAAAAAGATAATACAACTTAACCGAAAACACACCGTTAGACGAGTTTGGAAAAATGGTCAATACACTTTATCGCGTCAAACGTTGCTTTCACGTTTATTTAATAAAAAAAGAAAATTAATATGACAAGAGTAATCATTCGAAAAGAGATTAAAAAGAATAATGTTTTGGATCACCTACCTCCGTTACTTCAAAAAATTTATTTTGCACGTGGCATAGAGTCTAAGCAAGATCTAGAAACTGGCTTAAATCATTTGTTAACGTATGACAATTTAAAAGGTATAGATGATGCGATTAATCGTCTTTACCTTGCTTTGCAAGAGCAACA
>CAWVYD010000128.1:0-5657 GCA_963934185.1 uncultured Legionellaceae bacterium
CTGAAAAACCATTGGCTATTTCACGGCCACCAACAAAAAATTCAAAGCGATCGGTCACAAACGAATTATCATCGCTTCGTCTAGCAAGCGGAGACACTTCGGTTGGGTATTCCGTAATAAAGGTGGGTTGCATCAAACGATGCTCTGCCACTGCTTCGAATATTTCCGTTTGGATTTTACCCAAACCAAACGTTGGTTTTAGTTGAATGTGTAAACGCTCAGCCACTGCCGTAGCTTTTGCTAAGTCATTTAAGTCTTCTAAGCTAATGGAATCATCGTATTTCATGATGGACTCAAGCATGGTCAAACATTCAAATGGTTTTGCAAAGTCAATCGTTAGCTCTTGATACTCAAGTACCGTCGTACCTAAGACCTTAAGCGCCACACTGCGCAACATGTTTTCTGTGAGCTTAATTAAATCTTTGTAATCCGCGTATGCTTGATAAAATTCAAGCATGGTAAATTCCGGGTTATGTCGAGTTGAGATCCCTTCATTACGAAAGCTTCGATTAATTTCATAAACGCGATTAAATCCGCCAACCACCAATCGTTTTAAGTATAATTCCGGCGCAATGCGTAAAAACATGTCCATGCTTAAACTGTTATGATGTGTCACAAATGGCCGAGCAACCGCGCCACCAGGGATGGGATGCATCATGGGTGTTTCCACTTCTAAATATTGCTCATCATCCAAAAAGTTTCGAATGGCTTTTACAATGTTAGAGCGCATCATAAACGTTTCACGCGTCGATTCATTAACAATTAAATCCACGTACCGTTGACGATAGCGCGTTTCTTGATCAGACAACCCATGAAATTTATCAGGCAAAGGACGAATGGACTTAGTTAACAATACCATTTCCGTTGCTTTAATGGATAATTCACCCGTTTTGGTTTTAAAAATGGTTCCTGTTACGCCAACGATGTCACCTAAATCATAATGTTTAAATTCTTCATAGCGCCCTTCTGGCAAAGTATTTTGACGTATATAACATTGAATGCGACCGGTTTGATCTTGCACATGAATAAAGCTCGCTTTGCCCATAACGCGTTTTAACATTATTCGGCCAGCCACTTTAAAACAGGCCTCAACAGATTCTAAGTCTTCTTTCGTTTGACTGTCATATGTTGCTAATAAGGCTGCCGAATCATCTTCTGGTTTAAATTGATTCGGAAATTTAAAGCCTTCTTCACGTAAGTGTCCTAATCGTTGACGGCGCAGTGCTATTACTTCATTTTCATCTAATTCTATGGTGTCACTTTCTGTCATAACGGTTCTCTTATTGGATTCTATTCAACGCCTTGCTTTAAGCTGGCTTCAATAAATTTAATTAAATCACCATCTAATACTGCTTGGCAATTACTGGTTTCAACGCCGGTGCGTAAATCTTTAATGCGCGATTGATCAAGCACATATGACCTAATTTGACTGCCCCAGCCAATGTCTGACTTTGTGGCTTCAATGGCTTGTTGCTTGGCCATTTTTGCTTGTAACTCAAGCTCATAAAGTTTTGCGCGTAACTGCTTCATTGCCTGATCACGATTTTTATGTTGCGAGCGATCATTTTGACATTGTACCACCGTATTTGTCGGTAAATGCGTTAAACGCACGGCAGAATCCGTTCGGTTAACGTGCTGACCACCTGCGCCACTGGCGCGATAGGTATCTACCCGTAAATCCGACGGATTAATGTCAATTTCAATGTCATCATCAATTTCAGGTGAGACAAACACGGAGGCAAACGAGGTATGACGGCGACTGCTCGAATCAAAAGGCGATTTTCGTACTAAACGGTGCACGCCTGTTTCGGTGCGAAGCCAACCAAAGGCTTGCTCACCCGAAAAATGAATCGTCGCACTTTTAATGCCCGCCACATCACCGGATGAGGCTTCAATCAGCTCGGTTTTAAACCCTTGCTGCTCGCCAAAACGTAAAAACATACGTAATAACATTTCAGCCCAATCTTGCGCTTCGGTGCCGCCTGAACCACTTTGAATGTCTAAGTACGCCGAGCAACTGTCCATCTCTCCTGAAAACATTCGCTGAAATTCTAGCGTTTCAAGCTGCTTTATCAACGCTCGCAATTCTTCCGAAACGGCTGCTAAGGTATCATCATCGTTTTCTACCAGTGCCATTTCTAATAATTCTTTGGCATCAAGCACGCCTTGTTCGAGCGTTTCGATCGTATTCACTGTGTTTTCTAGAGCAGATTTTTCCGCGCCCAACGCTTTGGCATGAGTCGGATTTTGCCAAACATCTGGCTCAGCATATTCCAAGCAAACTTCTTCTAAGCGTTCTTTTTTGACATCAACGTCAAAGATACCCCCGAAGAACCATGGTTCTCTCGGTAATTAACGCAATGTTTGCTAATATTTCATTCGAATCTAACATCATATTATTTGTAACCTTTTAGGATACCGAATTAACTGAGTTTAAGTTGGCCATACTCATCAATAACCATTTCGTACCCACCTTCTTAAATTGAACGTGTACTCTTGAGCGTTCGCCTTCACCTTCAAAATTTATAATAACACCCGCACCGAATTTTTTATGATCAACCAACTGTCCAAGGCGGTAGCCATTATTTTCAGCAATGCCTTTAATGTTTGATTTTTTGGTGGAAAATGATTTTGCTGAACTCACCTTTTTATGAACCGGTGCTTTAGAGCTAAGTCGTACCTCTTCTAAAAAGTCGCACGGTATTTCTTTAATAAAACGTGACGGACGATGGTATTCTTCACGGCCATACAAACGCCGTACTTCGGCGTAACTTAAGGTTAATATTTCGCGTGCACGCGTCATCGCAACGTAACATAAACGTCGTTCTTCTTCTAAGCGCCCATGCTCTTCCAGTGATAAACGAGAAGGAAATAATCCCTCTTCCATACCGACAAGAAAAACAACGGGAAATTCAAGCCCTTTAGCCGAGTGCATGGTCATCAATTGCACGTATGATTCATCATCACTGGCCTGGCCTTCGCCCGCTTCAAGGGATGCATGCGATAAAAACGCTTGCAACGGCGTCATTTCTGCCTCAACCACGCCATCCAATGCAAACTGTTTTGCAGCGGAGACGAGCTCTTTCATGTTATCGAGCCGGCTTTGTGATTTTTCGCTTTTACTTTGTGCATGCAATTGCCACAAGCCTGAATGGGTTAGCGTTTGATCAACTTTTTCTTCCAAAGTCAGCTCAGAGGTTAAATCGGTTAAACGATTAATGATATCAATAAACCCTTGTAATGCCTTTGACGCTCTTGCCGTTAAGGCATTGGATTGAATAAGTTTTTCTGCTGATTGCCATAAGGAGCAGCCTTCTTCTCGCGCTCTAATTCGTATTTCATCAATTGTTTTTAAACCAATGCCACGCGTAGGTACATTTACCACGCGCTCAAACGCCGTATCGTCATCAAAATGATTGGCTAAGCGTAAATACGACAATACGTCTTTAATTTCTGCTCGTTCAAAAAATCGTAACCCGCCATAAATTTTATAAGCAATGCCTGAGGTTAAAAGCGCCTCTTCCAGTACGCGTGATTGGGCATTTGAGCGATACAAAATAGCCATGTCTAATTTTTCATGTCCGTCTTTTAAAAGCGCTTTAATTTTTTCAATGACAAAATTCGCTTCATCGCGTTCGTTGTACGCATTGTACAGCCCTACTTTTTCACCCGCTTGCCCTTCTGTCCATAATGATTTTCCCATGCGATCCGAATTATTTTGAATAAGTGCATTGGCCGCCCCCAAAATATTGCTGGTTGAACGGTAATTTTGTTCTAAGCGAATGGTGCTGGTGTTGCTAAAGTCTTGACTAAAGCGTTGGATGTTCTCAATGCGAGCGCCGCGCCAACCATAAATGGATTGGTCATCATCACCCACAATCATTACCGGCGTATTAAGGCCCGCTAATAAACGAATCCAAGCGTATTGAATGGTGTTTGTGTCTTGAAACTCATCAACCAAAATAGCGCCAAAACGCTTTTGATAGTGCGTTAGTATCTCTGGCGAATTAAGTAACACTTCATGGGCGCGTAGTAAAATTTCAGCAAAATCAATCGCTGAGGCGCGCTGACAAGCATCCTCGTAATCTCGATAAACTTTCAGCATGGTCGTCACATAAGGATCGTTGTTATCATCAATTTGTTTGGGCCGTAGGCCTTCATCTTTTTTACCATTAATGAACCACTGGGCTTTTTTAGGCGGCCATTTGTCTGAATCCAAATTGAGTGTTTTAAGAACGCGTTTAACAATGCGAAGTTGATCGTCGCTGTCTAGAATTTGAAATTGCTTTGGTAAACGAGCTGCTTCGAAGTGCATACGCAAAAAACGATGTGCTATGCCATGAAAGGTACCGACCCACAAACCTTGCGTTGAATAACCTAATAGATCCGATAAGCGCTGTTTCATTTCACCGGCTGCTTTATTGGTAAACGTTACCGCTAAAATGGCATGAGGCGATAACCCTTCCTTAGTTATAAGCCAACCAATTCGATTAATTAGTACGCGCGTTTTACCACTGCCCGCCCCCGCTAAAATCACTGCATTAGTCAGTGGCATGCTAACCGCTTGACGTTGTGGCTCATTTAGCGAAGATAATAAATCGATGCTCATAAACACAGCCCTCTTTTAATAAAAATGAGGAATTATACACCAATTTTTCATTAAATCGAAGTCATTAACTCTAAACAAGTAACATAACGGCTTAAAGAAGCTTCGGTAACCGCCCCCAAAGAAAAAGCGATATTTAAGGCTTGTTTAAGAGCTTTCAATACTTTTATTTGATTTAAACGCTTTCCGAACGCGTTAAGCCGTATTTTCGTATTTTCTCTACTAACGTGGTTCGGCGTATGCTCAAGCTGTTTGCCGCTCTTGCGACCACCCATTGGTTGTCTTCTAGCGCTTGGGTAATGAGCGTTAGCTCTGTTTTTACCAAGTGATCTTTCAGATCTATGCACTGAGAAGAGATGTTCACCACGGGCAACATTACATTTTGCCCTTCATTAGGCTTAAGGCTGTCAGAAAAAGAAGGCGCTTCGCTAGAACTGATTGATTTATAGCGATGAGGCAATGCCATTAAATTCACAATGCCATTGGGGTATAAAATAGATAGCCGCTCAATCATATTGGCAAGTTCTCTAATGTTACCTGGCCAGTGATAGTGGCACAGCGCTTTGGTAGCGTCTAACATTAGACGAGCGGTTGGCCGACCGATTTTTTCTAATCTCAGCACCAATTCATTAATTAATAAAGGTATGTCTTCTATGCGCTGTCGTAATGATGGGATTTTAATCGGAAACACATTCAAGCGGTAAAATAAATCTTCACGAAATGTGCCTTGTTCTATCGCTTCATCTAAATTTCGATGCGTTGCTGCAATGACTCGAACATCTGCGATTATACTTTGGTTACCACCAACACGTTCAAATTTTCTTTCTTGCAGCACTCTAAGCAATTTCACTTGCATGGCAAGTGGCATATCACCAATTTCATCTAAAAATAATGTGCCACCTTCAGCTAATTCAAAACGCCCTTTACGCGATGTGAACGCCCCCGTAAATGCACCTTTCTCATGACCAAACAATTCACTTTCAAGCAAATCGGGCGGAATAGCGCCGCAATTAATCGGTACAAATGGCCCTTTAGCACGATGAGAATGTTC
>CAWVYD010000129.1:0-5639 GCA_963934185.1 uncultured Legionellaceae bacterium
GTTACCATGTCCGGTTTAACGCCGCGCTTAAGAAGATAAGGTAAAATTTCGGCCGCATTGCCTAACAAGGCCACAGAAAGAGGCTCGTTTTTTTGACAAGCCTCGTAAATTAACGACAAGGCCTCATCGATGGAGTGAGTTGATTTATCTAAATAACGTGTTTGCAAACGTTTGTTAATGCGCGCTTCACAACATTCTATCGCAAGCATTGAACAACCAGCCATTGTGGCTGCTAAAGGTTGAGCAGCACCCATACCGCCCAAACCAGATGTTAATATCCACTTGCCTGCTAAATTGCCATTAAAATGTTTTTTCCCTGCCGCAACAAACGTTTCATAAGTGCCTTGTACAATGCCTTGTGAACCAATATAAATCCACGAACCTGCCGTCATTTGGCCATACATCATAAGCCCTAACTTATCGAGTTTATGAAAATGTTCCCAGGTTGCCCAATGAGGTACTAAGTTTGAATTTGCTATGATGACGCGCGGTGCATTGTTATGTGTTTTAAAGACACCAACCGGTTTTCCGGACTGAACTAATAATGTTTCGTCTTCTTCAAGGTTGGTTAAAACCTCAATGATTTTATCAAAACAAGGCCAGTCTCGCGCAGCTCTGCCAATGCCACCATACACGACCAAGTCATGCGGCAACTCTGCCACATCTGGATCTAAATTATTCATTAGCATGCGCAGTGGCGCTTCCGTTAGCCAGGATTTAGCCGTGAGTTTTGTGCCTGTAGGCGACTTAATGCAACGAGTATCATCATGACGTTTGTTCATAAGAAAATTCCCTATCCATTTTAGATGGAAAACATCCTATAACAATCAAATACAGCGCACAACTTTTTTAGAAAACATCACAACGTAGGCCGCACTTGTTGCATTATACTACGCGCAGTCATAAATGAATTTGTAAAAAAGCGTGTGCCCCCTAAAAAGGAGAATGCATCGACTCAGACCTCGCCTTAAATTAAAAAGTGATACTAGGCGCGGCAAAAATTGAGGTATCCTTGTCTAACTTCAATCATTATGCCCCGTCTTATGACTTTATCGACGCTTCAATACGACATTAATTTGCACTCTAGAATTCATCCATTATTTGAGTTTTGTCATAAAAAAGCGAATGTTTTTATTAAGCGAGATGATGAACTAAGCAGCGGAATAAGTGGTAGCAAATGGCGAAAATACGCAAGCATTATGCCCGCGCTTCGTCAAAAAAACATCACGCATGTTTACGTAATTGGCAGCGCTCATTCAAATAACGTGCTGGCTGCCATGCAATGTTTAAGAGAACATGGTTTAAGCATTACAGCGCTTTTGCTTAGACCAAATCACTCCCTCTTAAAAGGCAATTTTAAATTAAGTCATTTATTTTTGGATGAAAAAGACATTATTTGGCTTGAACGATCAGACTGGCCTAACGCTGAAAACATCGCTCAAGGTTTATCAGAAAGTAATCCCAAAAAATGTTTTGTGCTAAATGAAGGTGCCAGTGTGATAGAAGGCATTGATGGCGCGAAAACACTAGGGCTTGATATTTTACGTAATGAACAAGAACACCAGCTTAAATTCGATCATGTTTTTATGGATGCTGGCACTGGATTTTCAGCCAGCTGCTGCATCAAACAACTGGAAGAAAAAAAACATAAGGCGAGATGCTACGTCCTTTTACTCGCCGATCCTGAAGCCCTTTTCAAAGAAAAAAGTAACCGGTGGGCTGCGCCAACGCTTATCAATACCCATTGCTTCATACCAAGTAATGCAAAATCTTTTGGCAGCATAAATCAAACCGTTAAACACTTCATTCGAAGTTTTGCTAAAAATCATGGCGTATTACTCGACCCTATTTACAGTGCCAAATGTTTCTTTGAAGCCCAAAAAGTAATTAATAATCAAAATATTACAGGAAATATTTTAATAATACATTCTGGTGGACTATTAACCTTGCCTAACTTTGAACTTTAACAATCCTGAAATTACTGAGTATATAAGTAGCAATTTGTTTTAAATTGGCGTATAATAGGCTTTTTTAAGTTTCCAATAATTAATGCAGAGTATTTATGACATTTTCGACCTTAGGTTTGTCCCCGCTTATTTTAAAAGCCCTTACTGAAAAAAATTACACAACACCCACAGCAATCCAAATAAAAGCCATTCCCGCCGTTCTATCCGGTCGTGATGTTATGGCTGCGGCGCAAACTGGCACCGGAAAAACAGCTGGTTTTACGTTACCTCTTCTCGAAAGATTAATCAAAAACAAAAGACGCGTAAAAAGCTGTCATGCACTTGCTTTGATTTTAACGCCTACTCGAGAATTAGCCGCGCAAATACATGAAAGTGTTTTAGATTATGGTAAACATTTAAATCTAAAAAGCGCCGTTATCTTTGGTGGTGTTAATGCAACGCCCCAAATAGCAAAGCTTCGTCAGGGCGTTGATATACTGATTGCAACCCCGGGGCGATTACTTGATTTATGTAATCAACATGCCATTAAATTTGATCAGCTTGAAACCTTAATCCTCGATGAAGCGGATAGAATGCTTGATATGGGCTTTATTCATGACATCAAAAGAATCATTCGCTTACTGCCTGAAAAACGCCAAACACTTATGTTTTCAGCAACGTTTTCAAACGAAATAATAACCCTAGCAAAAAAATTGGTTCATAGACCGGTTGAAATAACCATTGATCCAAAACAAACAACCGCCGTGACCGTTAAACAATGGGTAAGCCCTGTTAACAAGAAAAAGAAAGCTGCTCTGCTGGCCCATTTAATAGAAACGAAACAATGGCAACAAGTGTTAGTCTTTACCAAGACAAAACGAGGCGCTAATAAACTTACTGAACTGTTAGAGATTGAGAAAATTAGTGCTGCAGCCATTCATGGCAATAAAAGCCAAGGCGCTAGAACACGTGCTTTATCAGAATTTAAAACAGGCGTTATTCGCGTACTGGTTGCAACTGACATAGCAGCCAGGGGAATTGATATTGATCAATTACCTGTGGTAGTTAACTTTGATTTACCAAACGTTCCTGAAGATTACGTGCATCGTATTGGCAGAACTGGCCGAGCAGGACTGACAGGACAAGCCATTTCACTGGTTAGCGCCGAGGAATACCCTTTATTAAGCGCCATTGAAAGTTTAATCAAAAACACATTGGAAAGAAGCATTGAACCAGGGTTTGAACCTTGTGTTGAACTGCCTCACTCTCATCTTAATCGACGTCCCGCAATAAAAAAACCAGGCACATACACTCGACCTGTAAAAAAACACTTTACCAGAAAAAAAAACAAGACGACTTAATCCTTTAAGGTTTGAACTGCGATACATCAGACAGCTTTCTTGTTATTTTCTCAGTAGCCTATAAAGATTACTGAGGCTTAATAAAAAAGCTGGTTTCTTTTCATTAAAAATCAGTTAACGCTATGTTTTAAATAAAGAATTAAGTTTCCAGTAAAAAATCAACACGCGCTAAGATACATTCATAGGCGACATGACTTCAAACTCCTTCTCTAATTTAACCTCTGACACTCGGCGTACGAAACTTCTAAAAAACAATGAACCATTTAAACCAGGGAGACTCGTTTGATTTAACTCTTCTAAATGAACATTGTGACCATCCAGCCATGGCGAACCTTTGACCACAAATTTTGATTGTTCATGTCTGTCTGATCTTTTTAGTGCCGAATGAATTGATGCGTAGTAAGGGATAACGGTGTCGTCAAGCGTGTTGTTTGTCAGGTGTTCATCTGGGCTACGTACGACTAGATATTCACGATGTTTTTCAGGTATGGATTTATAAGCTTGCTCCGCATTAATTTCCCAACCACTAAGCAATAACGTTATTTTTATTATCGGAGTCAACAACCAAGCCAAAACTTTGCCAGTAAGGGTAGGTTCATGTCTGTTATCAGTATTAATGACTCTTACTTTCCCTAACACCCAATGAGTTAATGATGAAAAAGAACGACCATTAAAAAGATTAATATTAATGCCTTGCCAATGAAAATGGGCCGCTGTTAGTGTTGCAATACTAGCCCCTAACGAATGCCCTTTTAGAGTAATATGGTGCGGCGTTACGCCAGCATCCAACAAACGTTGTACTTGAGCAATGGCATCTTCAACCAAATCATTTTTTGATTTAGGTACGCCACGACTACGGCCAACGCCTCTAAAATTAAAGCCGACAACATTGCATTGAAGTTTATTTGAATCACTTTCAAATTGACTACAGACATCTTCATACATCGTAGCATTACCAAGAAAATTAATAATATAGGTTTTATCTGATGCTGGTTTGGATTGCTGAGAGGGATGACTGTATTCAATGGTATCTAAATTAGTACCATCTTGGAGAATAACCTTATGGTAAGCTAGGTTTTTTCCGTCTTTAGGGTAGTTAAAAGAAGAAGGTAAACCCATGCTTTGTGCAGGTAGTATTAATTTACTTAAGGCTTCTCCAATTAACCAATTAGCCAAATAGGCCAAGCCATCCCAAATTAAAGGCACTATCAACAACCGAGGCAGAATATAAAAAAACCATTGCCGGTGACTGTATGTTACTTTTCGCGCGTGGTATTTAGACATGACAAGCAACTTAAAACATTATTTCGGCTACAGTAACAAAAAAAAACACCTAACGCCAACTAACAATACACTTATGCCTTTTTTAAATCAAAATACTTGCTTAACACACAAACCGGGTGGTCATTAAGTTATTTCACCAATGTCTTGTTAACACGCCCTAGTCAAACACTACCGCTAAAAATGTTTTTTCATCCATGATTTTAACACCCAGTTTTTCACTTTTTTCTAACTTTGAACCAGCGTTTACGCCTGCGAGTAAAAAATCTGTCTTTTTAGAAACACTACCACTCACTTTTGCACCCAGAGCAAGCAAGCGATCCTTAGCTTCTTCTCGCGTCATTTCGATTAAAGTCCCGGTGATGACGACGCGCTTGTCTTTAAAATAATGATTTTCTTCACTATCAACCACACGCATCGGCGTTAACTCAATCCCTGAAGCTAACAATTTTTCAACCACCGTAATATTATGCTCATTGGTAAAAAACGTTTTCAAGTGTTTGGCAACAATCGGGCCAACGTCATCAATGTTTAATAACGTTTCTTCGTCTGCCACTAAAACGCTTGAAAGCTCTTTGAAATATTGGGCAACGTTACGCGCGGTAGCTTCACCAACATCTCGGATCCCTAAAGCGTATAAAAATTTTGCTAAGCTAATGTGTTTACTCATATCAATGGACTTTAATAACTTACTGGCAGATTTTGTGCCCATACGATCCATTGCACTGAGCTCTGCTTCATGCAAATGATACAAACCATCTAAAGACGTTAATAATTTTTCTTCAACCAGACGCTCAATGACTTTAATGCCAAGACCATCGATGTTCATAGCCTTACGCGAGACAAAATGAGCAATGGCTTGTACTAGCTGCGCTTTACAACACAAACCGCCGCTGCATCGTGACACAGCTTCACCTTCAACCCGCTCAACCGTAGAGCCGCAGACTGGGCATTGCTTAGGCATCACTATCCGCTGCGTTTGTTGACGTTGCTCTAACACAACTTTAACCACTTCTGGGATCACATCACCCGCTCTTCGAATGATAACCAC
>CAWVYD010000130.1:0-5633 GCA_963934185.1 uncultured Legionellaceae bacterium
AAACCGGCAGTGTTAATTGACGCCAACCGGTAAAGGTAATTGTCGTCTAATAAAAAGGTAATAAACATAAAAAAACGATTGACATGACATCATGAGCGGCGCGTGCTTTTTTGAAAATAAAAGTGCGTTGAATTTAATATTAATAATTTTTTAAATTCATTATTCTTTTCTGATTAAAAAAAGTGCTAAAAGTAGTGGGGTAGGCATTTTCGGAAGTCAAGCACAGTCGAACGAAGAGTGAGCGAGCCATGGAGAAAATGCCTACCCTACCCCACCTTATCCAAAGTCCGCTTTATTAAGGAACCTGCTTTAATAACTCTTTCGCTTTTTTAATTTGCTCATCATTGCCACCTGTTATTGCTGATTCTAAGGATGCTTTAGCACTGTGCCAATCTTCCATGGCAATGTAAGTTTCTGCTAAGGCTATTTGCGTCAACACACTTACCGTTGAAATACCTTTTACAGGCTTTTCTTTTGAATATGGCTGTTTGCCTTGTTTGATATCAGTAACAGGCTCACTAGACATTTCTTCAATCTCAATGTCTAATAAATCAAATTTTTCTTTGGATGACGATGTTTTTTCTTCCGTTAAATGTGTTTCATCGTCTTTGGCCGCTGCCTTGGGTGTTATGTCAAACTCAATGTCTAATATCTCATATGGCTGGTTACTTGAAGGCGCGCTGTCAATTTTTTCTTCCTCTTTATCTAATTTATCTGAGGAAAGCGTATTTTCCATTCGCACGTTTGAGATTAGTGGATGTTTTTTAGGTGAGTTATCTTTTTTAAGTGAACGCTTAAACTGCTCATCAAGTCCTTCTGCTGAAGAAATGACCGCTTTGTTATATTGCTTCACTGCGTCAGTTTTAGCCGGTTTACCGCTGCCTGATTTTTCTTTTTTTGGTGCATCCTTTTCTGGTTCGGTATTGGTATTATTTTTGTTATGCAAAGCCATTAGTTCTTCATCTAAAACATTAGCTCCTTGTTTACTTGCCCGTTTTTTTAAATAATGAAAGACTAACGAACTGCCTGCTGTTAACAAAATAAGGAACGTTAATACTGATAATAATGACCATAAATCAAACCCATCTTTTTCATGCGGGCTTGATGCTTGACCAATACTCTCTCTTCTTAATAAGGAACTATGAGCAGACACAACTGAGTCCTTTTCAACCCATTTCATCAATAAATCAATATGTCGTCGAATCAGCTCATCTTGATTAGACTTTGTCATTAATTGCTGCTTTAACAGCGTATTTTGGTTTGATAACATCTCTACCTGTTGCCTTAACAACAAGTTTGATTCCTTAACAGATTCAATGGCGGAAACGGCAACGGCAACTTCCGCATTAAGTGTTTTTTGACGTTCCGTTTCAAGGGTGTAACCATCCATTTTTTTGATGGGTAGCACCACTTTTATTGCTGTTATTGACTTTGAATCATGTGGTTTAACCATTGTCTTTAATAGAAAAGGAATTGGTATGAAATCATCAAACAAGGGTTCTTTTTCAGCGGCTGTTGCTGGTTTTATACGTTGTATTTTATCCT
The DNA here is from genome assembly GCA_963934185.1 of uncultured Legionellaceae bacterium. Classification (GTDB taxonomy): domain Bacteria; phylum Pseudomonadota; class Gammaproteobacteria; order Legionellales; family Legionellaceae; genus CAWVYD01. The sequence goes on from CAWVYD010000130.1 coordinate 1,546, forward strand.
TTTCAGCAATATCTAATGGCGCTGAAATCGTCTCATTGGAAACGGTTTGAGTCTCACTTTCAGGCTCGACAGTCAAAACATCAGGTTGATTTACATCACCGTCGTCTTTAGAAAGTGTCATATTTTTTTGTGTTAAATTAGATACCTCATTGTTAAGGATTCCATCTGTTTTTTTATCTGCTATCAAAGAGGGGTAATTGGATGTTTCTAACGCTATGTCAGCCGGTTTTGATGTTAAGTCAACCACATGAGATATATTTTCTTTTGTTTTCCAAGCATTCATGTGCGCATTAACTTCTAAAAGCGCACTTCTTTTATTGGATAGAAACATCGTTTGTTTCGTTGGGATTTTTAAAGTGACACCTTGTTTTAATTCATTAATGTTACCCCGAATAAACGCCTTTGGATTTAAACGTACCAGACCAAGCATCACTTGGTTAATAGACGCGTTTGGGGGCTTGTATTTTAAAGCAATGTCCCACAGATCATCGGTTTTTTTTATCGGTCCATAAACACCGGAGTAGGATAACTCGTCACTCGAGACTCGCCTTGAACTCTGTTCAGTTTGGACGGTCTGATTGACTTCTTGATGCGCCCCCGTTTTATACGATGTTTGGCTTCTCGGCGGTGACGACTGCGCCATTGTATAACCAGGAGGATCCAATAAAATCGTATAAGAACGGTACAACTGACCTGTTGCCCAAGTAACGTCAAGCAGTACATTGATAAAAGGATCATTCATGCGTGATTCTGTTGAAACTAAGATCACAGGCTTACCATCTAAAAGCGACGTCTTAAACGTTAATTTACTTAAACGATAAGGCCGCTCTATACCCGCATGTTGAAACGCATCAACACTTGCTAATCGAACTTTAACGCCATTAAGTGACGTAGCATCGTCTAAGGATAAATCAATGACGGCTTTTAACGGTTGATTCAGTGTGGATTCAACACTTAAACTGCCTAAACCCACCGCGTTTATCATGCATGGAAACACCAGTCCCATTGATGCAACATATTTTACATAGCTTTTCAACACACTTGCTCCCTGCTTTTAAGAAACGTTCCCGTTTCATAAAATTAGCTCATTAGATAATTATCTAACAAAATGATGGCTTACGCCAATTCAATGATCTCACTATGATCATTTTCATCACTCTCTTTAGATCTGTTCAACGAATTACCAATATGGCCAGGTTGTTGCATTACTGAAATTGTTTGGTTAACCGAAGGAAAAAAACCCATACGAAATAAAGCGCTTGTGGCAAAAAGCGCTGGCTTTTTCTGTTGAATAGCGCTTAATGACGTTTGCGTAGTAGACAGTGCTTTTGTCTGCTGTGCAACAGTCGTTACCAAGGCGCCCTGTTTTTCTTCTAGCTCATTAAGTTGTATCTTCATTTCTCTATTATATGAAACCAACTGGCCTATCATAATGCCTTGCTCAATTACCTTGTCTTTTGTTTGCGCTAGCTGATCTTTGAGGATTTCATTATCTTTTTGGGTAGTTGCCACGTCGTTTCTTAATTTTTCCTGTTCACTAAACACAAACGTTTTTGACATAATGATATGAGCTTGGGTTAAGTCCAATACTTGAATACCGAACGGTCTTTCTTCGTTAGTTTTTAAAAACTGAAAAATATTATCATGAACCGCATCACCAAATTTACCACGGCCCTTCCCTCCCCAACCAGTCACACGATCTGCCAAAAGAGAGGTCGTGGTTTGAAATTTAAAAGGGATTAATTCGTATTTTTTTTTTTCAATAAGTACTGGCTCTGCTAATAATGAAAAATCACTGTCACTATTTTCATCTTCCTTCTCATCGTCTTCTTTCTCAAAAAGTGCTGTTAAATTGGCTTTATTCGCACTACTAGTGGTAAGGGAAACCAGTAAGTCCTCATTTATTTCATAACAAATAAAGGCTTTATCAGTCGTAAATACCTTGGAAAGATCGGTTAGGAAATACGTTAATAATAAACCAAAATCCTCTCGTTGATGAAGGTTAAGATCCAGTGTATTGGACAGTTCAAGTTGTTTTTTAAAATAAACATAGGCAGATACCATGTATTCCAAATGGGGCCGCCTCCCCGTTCTATCAAGTTTTACTTCCCCATCTTTTCCATGCTTTTCACAAATCGCCTTAATGTTTTTTTCAAAAAAACCAGTCATATCCGATATATTAGTTATCTTATTGATTGTTTCATATGCAATTTCATCCAAACCATCATCAACGCGTTTGCCATTGATGTATTCCCATGCCGTGAAACCAATTTGATCGATAAGATAATTTAAAGCTGAAGGCATACATTCTGTCCCTAGAAATCCATTTGAACTTTATGCTACTAAACTAAATTCACTGCCTCAAGCCCTAAACGGTCTTTTAACTGCGTCAATAGTTCATCCGTCAATGAAACATTATAATTACTGCTTGTTTTAACGTGTACGGACAATGCGTTATTTTTATATTTAATTATAACCGGTATGTCACCAGGAAAAGAAGACAGTGTTAAAGCAATGTGTTTTATTTTATCAATATCACTGTGCGAACAGATTAGTTCTAACCGTTTAGAATATTGCTCCCGCGCGTGCGTCATGGTCATTATTTTTTTGGCCGCCATCTTTATGCCGCCATTAAACTCATCGTGTGATATTTCGCCATCCATTACCAATACCTTGTCTTTTTCTAACAAGGGATCATACAGTTCAAGCAGTTCTTGGAACACCGCAATATCAATGCGCGACGTATTATCATCCAGTGTAACGATGACCATTTTTTTACCACGCTTTGTGACAATACGTCTTAAAGCAATGACAAGCCCCATAATTAATGCGCTTTTTTTCATGGATGGATCCAAGCGTTTAATGCGTGTTTTTATCAGTGACTTCATTTCATCTGCGTATTGATCGACAGGGTGGCCTGAAAAATACAAGCCCAAAGTCTCTCGCTCGGCATCAAGCGTTTTAATAAGCCCCCAATCGTCTGCCGGTATGTAATCTTCGTCGTCATTATCATCAGAAAACATGTCATGCTGACCAAGCGCTTGGTTCGTTTGGGCTTTACCTGCTACTTTCAACGCGTTGTTAATGCTAATAAACAAGCTGGCACGGCTTACCTTAAAATCATCCAATGCGCCAGCTTTTATGAGCGCTTCAAGCACGCGACGGTTTACTTTTCGTAACGCCACACGCTGGCAAAAATTAAACAAACTTGTAAATTCGCCCCCTTGGCTTCGCGCCTCACAAATAAGATCAATCGCCGCTTCGCCCGCGCCTTTAATCGCCCCCAAACCATAACGGACCTCTGCGTTAACATTGGCCATGAATTTATAGTCGCTGTAATTAATTGAAGGGGGCAAAATTTTAATGCCGGACTCATAACAATCATGAATAAAATTAATGACTTTATCCGTGTTATCCATGTCAGATGAAAGCACTGCTGCCATAAATTCAGCCGGATACTTTGTTTTTAACCAGGCCGTTTGATATGACACCAAAGCGTATGCAGCGGAGTGCGATTTATTAAAACCATAACCCGCAAATTTTTCCATAAGGTCAAAAATGTAGGTGGCGGTTGCTTCTTCTACGTCTCGCGCGACCGCGCCCTTTGTGAAAATCTCACGTTGCTTGGCCATTTCTTCTGGCTTTTTCTTACCCATCGCGCGCCGTAACATATCCGCTGCACCCAACGTAAAGTTAGCCAACACTTGTGCAATTTGCATTACCTGTTCTTGGTATAAAATCACACCATACGTTGGTTTTAAAATAGGCTCTAAATCAGGATGAGGGTATTCTACTTTTGCGCGACCATGCTTACGATCAATAAAGTCATCCACCATACCGGACTGTAACGGCCCAGGTCGAAACAGTGCGACCAGTGCAATAATCTCTTCAAAACAATCTGGCTGCAAACGATGGATTAAATCTTTCATCCCTCTGGATTCAAGTTGAAACACTGCCGTTGTTTGGCACGCTTTCAATAAATCAAACGTTTCCGGGGTATCCAGAGGGATGGTTGCAATGTCTATGTCAATGTTGCGCGTATTTTTAACGGCTTTAATGGCCCAATCTATGATGGTTAACGTTCTTAG
>CAWVYD010000131.1:0-5579 GCA_963934185.1 uncultured Legionellaceae bacterium
CTAATTTAAAAAGAGCTAGAAAAGGTTTTAAGCTACTTTAGTCCAAAGTCCAATTGATAAAATACAGGTACTTTGTCAACACGCCCTAGGCCGTGTAATGTCTCACGTTAAAAACGCTTCTTTATCTCGCGTTCATTTAGAAGAGACAAAACAGTGATCTCTTCTTTTTATATGGATTATCAACCGCGCTCTTGATTAAATTGGCAAGTCGTTGCTAGTTAAATGTTTTCAATAAATCCTTTACTTATAATAAGTTAGCGATCAAATCAAGATCTCTATAAATCCATAAAAATAGAGGTCAATTTATATGTCGTCACGCCCTGGCTTAGTCAAAACTGGGGCCGCCGTTAACAAATGTCAATATTAGCCAAATGAGTTTATGATTTTTTGACAAATTTTGTTACGATAACAACTTTTTGGCCATCAACCCGACCCTCAATGTGATCTGCATTTGACATTACTAATGATATTTTACGAACAACAGTGCCACGTTTAACGACCATGCTGCTGCCTTTAACAGGTAAATCTTTAATAATAGTAACGTTATCGTTTGCTACCAATATTGAGCCATTTGAATCGTTATGGATAACCGTATCATCATCTAATTCATTACTTAGCCCTGCTTTTGCCCAAGCTAATACACTGTCTTCGAGATACAACATTTCAAGCAAGTTATCAGCCCATGCCGCGCCCGTTAAACCTTTCAGCAATCGCCAAGCAAGCACTTGCACCGCTCTTTCATGACTCCACATGCTATCACTTAAACAACGCCAGTGTTCAGCTAACACAGCGTCACTGCTTCCAATGCCATCAATGCATGTTTGACATAAGGTAACCATTGATTCAGAAAATGCGTTGTTTTCGGGCATGACTTGATGTTGATTTAAATTTTCGGGAGACGTACATAAAGCACACGTGCCATTAGACATAACAAATTATCCTTGCTTAAAAAAGTCACGATAATAACATATCACTCTAGTTTGATTGAGAGTTGAAGAAATTAAACTAGTTTGAAAAAGCATCTTATTCGCATTATTAGGGACGTTGAGTATATAATTGTTCTTTATCACTGTACGTATTTAGGTTTCTCCTTGCCCCTCTTACTTGCGAAATACCAACAACTTATTCAAGATAAAGGCATTGTTGACGATCCCATTCAACGCCAGTTGCTTACTACTCTTCAAACAGGTTATGACCAACTTACGCATAAAAAAAATTTATGGCAGCGCATCGTTAATAAAAATAATTCGATAAAAGGCTTTTATTTATGGGGTGGGGTTGGTATTGGCAAAACGTTTGTTATGGATTTATTTTATGACGCACTCCCCTTTCCAGAGAAAATGCGCCACCAATTTCATCGCTTTATGCAAAATGTACAAGTGGGACTTAGAGCTTATCAAGGGATTCAAAACCCTTTAGAATTGGTTGCTAATGACATTGCAAGCAAAGCGCGTGTGTTGTGTTTTGATGAGTTTTTTGTCAGCGACATTGCCGATGCAATGATACTAGAGCGTCTTTTTTTGAGTCTGTTTGCCAAAGGCGTTGTATTAATTGCTACCTCAAACATTGCACCTGAAAACTTATACCTAAACGGTTTACATCGCCGACGTTTTCTACCAGCCATTGCTCTCGTTGAGAGCCACTGCCATGTCATTGATGTGAAAAGTCAACAAGACTACCGGTTTAGAACCTTGGCACAAGACAGCGCCTACTTCAAAAGCCAAAATAAAACATCAAACCAAGACATGCTGGCACGCTTTAATCAGATATGCGCTGATAGCCTCATTGAAAAAGAGGGTTTAATAACCATAGAACAGCGTGAGATTCAAACACGATACCTTAGCAGAACGGCCATTTGGTTTGACTTTGATCAAATATGTCAAACGCCTCGCAGCCAGGTGGATTATCTTAAAATTACGGAGCAATTTACTCATGTATTTATTAGTGATGTGCCCATGATGTCTGAAAAAGACAAAATATCCATTACTTATTTTGTGTATCTGGTAGACGTTTTTTACGACCAACACGTTAAGCTTTTTTTATCCGCTGAAACAAGCGTTGAACTTTTATATGCAGCAGGCGATAAAGTATTTGAATATCAGCGAACCATCAGCCGCTTGCATGAAATGCAAAGTAAAGAGTGGTTACAGACATAGTGCCTTATCAAGATTTACCCGTTACGATCGTTCTAATTAAAGATCGCGCCGGCGAAATAGCTTTTAATAGAGACTGACTTACGGGTAATGGTTCATTAAATAATTGGCTTAAAACAATCTCAACCGACAAGGGTATGGTCGTTAAGCCATGTGAACCAAACCCCGTTAATACGTAATGCGTACAATCATAGGGCGCTGCTTTATTAATACGCTTATTTTTATCTTTTGATAACGGTGCGTATTGTTTATTGAAAGCAGGCACGTTTGGTAGTGCGCCAACGTAAGGTAAATAATCGTAGGTTTTTGCACGTTCTCCATACTTATATGAAAAAGACTGTACGTTAAGATCTGATAAATCTTGACTAATCTTTACGGCTATTTCTAAGTGTTCCTGATGTGCCTTTTCAACCTCTAGCACATGATAACTACCACCAACAATATGAATGTCTAAGCTGTTAGATGGTGTTAAATAGCCTTGCTCAGACAAACCAATTTTCAGTGCACGCGATGCGTTTGTTTTTTTCACATAACTCACCATACCTGAAACAAGTTCCAACGGTAAATACTCACACGGCTGATAGTCCGCAGTAGACGTACCACTGCAAATAATAACGTTATCAAAATCAAGTCGATCCTCAACGTTATAATGCTTCGACTCAATGCTGATTTTTTTATGAGAACAAAGATATTGACACAGTTTAACGGGAGAAAACATGAGTGCGGTTGGCCAATACATCGAAGGTTTTGATAGGTTAATGCCGGCTATTTTTCTGGTTTCACTGCTTGATAAAAACTGAATTAATTCTGGGTAAGCGTTTGCAAGTTCTACAAATTGTGTTTGTTTTTCTAAGTGGTTTTCAACGGGTAATAAATCAGCAATTCCCTGCCTGAGCTCAATCTCATTCATTGATTGATAAAACCTTATCGCATAAAGAAAAGCACTTAACATATAATCGTTTAACGGTGTGTGATAAGGCGACAGTTTAAAATGTACCATCCCCATCGCATTACCTGAGCCTTTGGTTGCAACGTTGTTTTCTTTTTCAAATAATGTCACTGAAAAGCCTCGCTCTGCCAAGCGATAAGCCATGAGGCAACCCGCTAAACCAGCACCAACAACGGCAATGGTTTGTCCTCTTTTTAATGGGCTGTTATTTTTTGCGCTATGCCATGGCGAAGAACTTCGTTTCTTATTATTTTGTGTTTTTGAAACAAAATCAAGCTCTATTAATTGAGCCCAAATAAATTCACGCTTTTTACCAATCCCTTTTTCTTTTCGATAACAAAAACCACTGCTCTCTAATGCTTTCTTAAAACTACTCGCCACACTATAAGACGTTAACGTAGTCTTTGTGTCAGACAATAATCGTACGGTATTAAGTAGATCATTTTCCCATAAAGCAGGATTTTTTTGGGGAGAGAATCCATCAAAATACCAAGCATCGACCGTAAATGATCGTAACTCTTTTTGAAAATTAAGCTCTGAATCGCAAACCCATTCGTTAAGCATTTCCCCTGCATCACCCAGTAAGAGCGTTAAGCTGACTGAACCGAAATTTAACCTATGCGAGCCAGGAGTGAGTGTTGGATAGTCTGATAATAATTGATTCGCATAAAAAGACAACTCCGGAAATAGACACAGAACGTGTGTTAAATCTTCTTTTATTAATGGATTTAATTCCGTTGATATAAAATGCAGTTGTGAATTTTCTGGTGCGTGCGTTTGCCATAATTGCCAGGTTAATAAAAAATTAACCGCCAAGCCAAAACCTAATTCAGCGATAACAAAGGTCACATTCTCTTGCAAACTTTCAAAGCGCTGCGCTAATTGATTACCCTTTAAAAATACATGCGTTTTTTCTGCTACGGCACCTACGGTTGAAAAGTACGTATCATTAAACGAATCTGAAAAAGGTAAGCCATTCTTAAAAGACAGCTTAGCAGGTTGTATTGGCTGAATGTTTTTCATGAATTCTTTCTCTTATGGCGATCCTAAATATTCACTACTTCAACGTCTTTCATTGTAATGCGTTCTTGTAAAAATAATAGACCTACTCGTATAAAACGTTCCGGTAAATCCGTTACTAAAAAACATATTGATGCTGATGGTGTCTTGGATTGAATGTCTGCTTGTGTGAGTGCTGCTTTAACGGCTTTTGCCGTTTCAATGGCTGAATCAACAATGGTAACCGTTGCTCCCATGTATTTTTGAATGATCGGTTTTAATACTGGAAAATGCGTACAGCCTAATAAAACACTATCAAACTCAGTGACATCAAGGTTAGATAAATATTTATTTACCACCACATGTGCCACTTCATCGTTAACAAACCCCTCTTCTACTAAAGCAACAAATAAGCCACAGGCTAAGCCATTAACGCTTATATCTGGTTCATGCACAGCGATAAAATTAGAATAAATATTTGAACGAATGGTCGCTTCAGTGGCAAGCACTAATATGTTTTTTTTTGTTTGAGCTGCCTTTATCGCCGCATTTGCGCCAGGCTCAATCACACCAATAATGGGTAAGTTTGGATAGTGTTTTTTTAATGCGTCTAAAGCAGCCATGGTTGCCGTATTACAGGCAATCACTAACAACTTAATACCTTTAGCAATTAAAAGTTCAGCCATTTGCATGGCATACCGAACAACCGTTTCTTGACTTTTCGTTCCATAAGGTAATCGCGCAGTGTCACCAAGGTATAAAAACGACTCATTGACTAACGATTTTTTTAATTCTCGCAATACGGTTAAGCCGCCCATGCCTGAATCAAATACCCCAATGGGTAAAGATGATGTATTTCGTTTCATTACGCCTCTCATGGCTGAAATATTAATTGCATCTAATTATCATACCCTATCAGTTGTTAACTGATTATCTTTTAGGCTACCAATACTAATTGGCGATATCGTTGCAACAGAAAATGACTTTTCTACTTATTCAATTGCTTTACTAAAATCTGTTTTCATTTCCTTTTGAATGTTCGTTAAAATCATATGAGCCAGTGATCAAAACTTGCCACTACTTGTGCATTATTGATCAGAATGACCTGAAAATCAACCCAAGAAAACCTGTCAATCCTTGCGTAGGCAAGCATCTTTAACCCGCCACTTCAGCTAAAAGGGCTTTAAAATTAGGCATGGTTGGCTGTTGGTCAAAGTTTTCTTTTTTACCTATTTAGAGGGGCATGTTTCCGTGACTTCAAAAGAGTATACAAGTCGTTGCTAGTTATTGAAAATTCATCTTAAAATAACGCCTTAATTATAAGGCAAAAAAACAAGCAAGAGATAAATAACATATAACTGACGTTCCGCACCAACGTTATGTATAAATTTCAACTTTCCACTCAATTCTGCATAGCCCCAAATGGGGGCTATGCAGAATTGAGTGGAAAGTTGAAATTTAGTTTCCCGCACAAAAAA
>CAWVYD010000132.1:0-5522 GCA_963934185.1 uncultured Legionellaceae bacterium
ATGTATCTGTTCTTTGATTTCTTATCACTGGATATACCTAAAATCATATTTCCAATAAGTTTGGCTACAGAAGGCAGTAATAATTTATTTGACCTCTAAGTTTAGAAATCAATCTTACTGCGATAGTAAAAAAACCTAAGCCCATTAAAGCGGCGCCTGGACCTGCAGCAAAACAAAAGGCAGCACTCGCAAAAGCAATGATTTTTTTTGTGGGCTCTGTGGCTAAATGATGTTTTTCTTTGCTAAATAATTTTAATAAAGGGTCTATGGCGATAGCAAAAATAAGGCCGCAATAGCCAAACGCAGCTGCGCTCGTAAGTAATGTGGCGAGCCCAACTTTTAAAGCGAAGGCATACGTTAGCGGCATAAATCTATCTCCGTTGCCATCAATGGGTAGCCTTTCTGGGTTAATTCATTAATGAGCGTTTTTTTATGATGCGGTTTGCAAAGTACCATAAAGACATCGGCACCTAAGGCGCCACAGCCTTTGGCTGCTAAAACGCGCGGTTCCCTTTTAAGTGTATTTAAAATGGCTAACGTGTGTTTTTCCACTAAATTAAGAGCGTTGAGAGCGCCGCCATACGTGTTAATTTCATGAATAAAGACAATTTCATTTGCTTGCTTAAACGCATCATATGCCCTGTTTGCTATGACTTGAAGATTGGATAAATCCACTGCTAAATTTAAACTTTGTAAGTGTTCATGCGTCGCCAGTTTTTGGTTGGTGTGAAACAATAAAAGAGATAATTCATCAAAAGTCCAAGTATGGCTTTTTTGCTTTTTTTCATTGGGGTGAAAGTAGCTAATGCCACGTTGTTTTTGAGCAATGAGATCAGAGCCGCTGGGTTTAATGCCCTGTTTACTGCTTAGTGATTGATACAGTTTAACGAACTCAGCAGCATTTAAAGGCTTTAAGTCAATGAATGCTTGCGTATATTGGTAAAGCCCTAAAAATTCAGCCGTTGATGCACCAAGGCCTCCATGCTGATAAGGATTGATAAAGCTAAATTCATGATGCTGTAAAACGTCTTGGTGACACTTGAAAAGTTTACCTGCTGGACTGTCTGGGTGAAAAGGGCAGGGCACAGATAATGGTGTTTGTTGGCCAGTTAAGGCAAACAGCGGCTTACTCGTAAAGACTAGGCTACTGCCGCCTTGAGTTGCTAAATACTCACCGAATAAAAATGTTTTACCCGGTATCTCAATGGTTTTCATTAGGCATTTGCTGTGTGTGGTTTGCGTAATTGCTGCAATAATTCATGCGCGTGTGTTTGACTAATGCGTTTGGTTTTCGCCAGTACTTTTTCAAGCAGCTGTTTAAGCGAAACGCTTTCTTCTGGCGTGGCATCGGTACCTAAGACCAAATTATCAATGTGCAGTTTCATGTGGCCTTTAATAATCCCTTCGGTGGTTAATGCTTTAAGCGCAGCTAAATTTTGTACCAAGCCAACCGCCGCAATCACGCGAGAGAGTTCATCCGCATGCGTTGTGCCAAGCATGTTTAAACAGAGTTTTGCCGTGGGGTGAAGTTTGGTTACACCGCCAACGGTGCCAACCGTAATAGGCGCTTTAAATTGGCCGGTCAGTTGCTTAGTGTCTTTATTGTAGCGCCATGTGGTGATTGCGCGATATTGGCCATCGCGGCAGGCATAGGCATGAACCCCTGCTTCAACTGCGCGCCAGTCATTTCCGGTGGCGATTAAAATAGGATCGATGCCGTTCATAACGCCTTTGTTATGAGTGGCTGCCCGGTAAGGATCAAGCTCTGCAAATCGTGAGGCTTTTTCAATACGCTTGCCTAAGTCATCATCGTCCAATTTAAGGTTAACGTTGGCAACGGTTAACTTGCTGTCGTTTAAGTTTGATAAAATGCAAATATCAACGGTTTCTAAGCAGAGTTCTTCAATGGGCGTTTTTAAAAACTCCAAGGCTTGGTTAATGATGTTTGCGCCCATGGCATCGACACAATCAACGTAAATATGTATCACAGCCATGCCTTCAACTTCACGTAGGCGAATGTCTTGTAGGCCGCCGCCACGCTTACATAAGCCATTGGTAACGTGCGTATTGCAACGATTAATTAAGTCAGCTTTATGTTCATTAAGCAGTGTGCTTAATCGCATAATGTCAGAAGGCGTATGAATTTGTAATTGACCAATGCAGGTATTGCCTTCTATGTGAGTCTTAATGCTGCCATTCGTTTGAATCCATTTGGCTGTTTTACTAAGCGCAGCAATGATGGACGTTTCTTCAACCGCCATGGGAATGGCATAATCTTTACCATCGATGTTGAAATAAGCGGCAACTCCTAAGGGTAATTGAAAATAACCAATGACGTTTTCAATAAGTTTCTCACCCAAACTTAAATCATCGATGCCGCCAGTCACTAAAAAGTCAACATCGCTTTGAGACAGAGCGCCCATTTCTTTTAAGCGAGAGAATCGTTGAGGTGCAGTTAATTTACTGAATCCTTTAAATAGCTCGGGATTAAAGCAGGGCATGTTCGTTCTCCTCTAGCGCGTTGATGCTGGCGTGACCCGTGCAAAATAACGCTGTTTTTAATTCGAATTCTATGGTTTGCATTAGCTTTGTTAGTGCATTTTGACTCTCTAAGGCAGTGGCTAACATCGGGCGGGCAAAGCCAAAGGTAGTTGCGCCTAATGCTATCAGTTTGGCGCAATCAAGTCCATTTCTAATGCCGCCTGAGCCCCAAATTTCATAGTCTAAATCAAGGCGTTGTGCGGATGTCAGTGAGTTTAGGGTATTAATACCCCAGTTTTTAAAGGTATGCGCTGCACGCTTTTGAGTAGTGTTATGCGTTCTGAGGCCTTCAATTCGACCCCAATGGGTACCGCCAAAGCCGCTTACGTCCAACGCTTTAATACCCACATTATTTAAACGCTTCATGGTAACGTGCGAGATCCCGCAGCCGGTTTCTTTAATAATGACAGGCACATTAAGTGAGAGGCAAAGTGTTTCAATGGCGTCATATCCCCCTTTAAATTGAGGTGTACCTTCGCCTTGAATGCATTCTTGCAAGGGGTTTAAATGAATTTGCAAGGCATCGGCTTCAAGGTTATCCACCAAGCGCTGCATGTCAGCGAGTGAACTGGTTATTACCTGGGCTATGCCAATGTTGCCAAATAAGCGTAACGTTGGAAATTTTTTCCGTAAATTTAACCATTCTAAATGCGCTTTGTTATCAAACAGTTCTTTTCGTTGTGAACCAACGCCCATCGCCCAATCTCGCTCAGCGGCTGCAGTCATTAATCGCTCATTAACGATTAGGCCGTCTTTATGACCTGCGGTCATCGAACTGATTAAAAAAGGTGTTTTAACGTCTTTACCTAATTGGCGAGAATGCAGCGTTATGTCATCAAAGTCTAAGTCTGGTAATGCTTCGTGCATAAGTTCAATGGTCTGCAAGCCGGTTAAACCAGTCGCTTCCGTTTGAGGGTCAAGTGACAGGCGAATGTGATCAGCCTTACGTTGCTCAAAGCCTTGGGTTGTTTCGGTCATGGTGGGTTTCAATCAAAAAAAGTTAGATAAATTATATAACGATACATAGATGACGTAAATGTTATTTCTTTTTCTCATATCTATTGATTTTATTTTAAGCTGGTGGTGTAATTTACGTCTAATTATTGGTAGGAAATCATATGAAGCAACTTTTTTTAAGATCTTTGTCGTTTTTACAAGGGGCCATCCTCACTATTTTAGTCGTGCTGAACACACTTTTAATTGTGCCATTCATGGTGACGTTGGCCTTCATTAAGTTAATACCGATCTCGGCATTACAAACATTATGCCAGCGTGGACTGAATGTTGTTAGCGTATACTGGGTGATCTTAAATAACATTATTGCGCGTTACGTTACCACCATTAAGGTATCAAAGGGGTATGATGATTTGGTGTTGTCAGAGAAAAAGTCCTACCTTGCTATGTCTAATCATCAAAGTTGGCTTGATATTATTGTCTTGCAAAGCCTTTTATATCGCAAAATACCGGCGTTTAAATTTTTTTTGAAATCATCTTTAATATGGGTGCCATTGCTGGGCATTTGTTGGTGGGCACTCGGTTACCCTTTTATGAAGCGTTACTCAAAAGCTTATTTAGCCAAACATCCAGAGAAGAAAGGCCAAGATTTTTTAGCAACGAAAAAAGCCTGTGAAAAATTTAAAGTGACGCCTGTATCGATTATGAATTATCCGGAAGGTACGCGCTATACAAAAGAAAAGCACCAACAACAAGGCATCGAATTTAAGCATTTATTAAAACCTAAAGCAGGTGGGCTTGCTTATGCGTTACCCATATTAGGTGAGACCATCGATTCTTTGTTAGATCTGACCATTGTCTACCCAAGCAAAGAAACAACACTGATGGATTTTTTATGTGGAAGAGTGCCTTTAATCAAGGCTGATTTAAGGAAAATTGACATACCAAAAGAATTTTACACCATGGACTATTCAAACGATGATGCCATGCGAGTCAAGTTTCAAAACTGGTTCAATGACCGCTGGCAAGAAAAAGACGCATTGATTGAATCCATGCAGTATAACAAGTAAGTCACGTTCCTTAGGAACGTGACAATAGACAGTTTTAATATCACAAAATATAACGAGCTAAATCTTCGTCTTCGACCAGTAATGCTAAATGCTCATCAACGTAAGCTTGATCAACGGTAAGTGTTGAGCCGGTATGTTCAAAGGAGACCGTTTCAAGTAAACGTTCCATAACCGTATATAAACGACGTGCGCCGATGTTTTCTGTGCGCTCGTTGACTTGCCAAGCCACTTCAGCAATACGGCTAATGCCATCTTCGGTGTAATCAATGGTTAAGCCTTCCACAGCCAATAATGCTTGGTACTGTTCGGTTAGTGAGGCGGTAGGTTCGGTTAAAATGCGCACGAAATCAGCAGCGGTTAAGGCTTTTAATTCTACTCGGATAGGCAAACGGCCTTGCAGCTCTGCAATTAAATCAGACGGTTTTGCGACTTGGAAAGCGCCAGAAGTAATGAATAAAATATGATCGGTTTTAATCATGCCATATTTTGTTGAAACGGTGCAGCCTTCAACCAGTGGCAGTAAATCGCGTTGCACGCCTTCACGAGATACGTCGCCACCGCTTTGATCTTGCCGTTTAGCCACTTTATCAATTTCATCAATAAACACAATGCCGTTTTGCTCAACGTTTTCAAGGGCACGTGTTTTAACGTCTTCATCGTTAATCAACTTGCTGGCTTCTTCTTCGCAGATGATGCGCAGCGCTTTTTTAACGGTCATGCGGCGTGTTTTTTGTTTGTCAGAGCCCATGCTTTGAAACATGCTTTGCAATTGATTGGTCATGTCTTCCATGCCAGGAGGTGCCATGATCTCAACGCCAACAGGCGTTGCGGCGACGTCAATTTCAATTTCGGTGTCGTCTAATTTGCCTTCACGAAATTTTTTGCGAAAGGATTGACGTGTGCTGGTTTCTTTTTCATTTTTATTGCCTTCTTCATCAGAACCAGAAGTGCGAACTG
>CAWVYD010000133.1:0-5455 GCA_963934185.1 uncultured Legionellaceae bacterium
GCTCTTATCGAGTTTTTAACGTCTTTTGTCGAACCTTGTTTTAATCCAGCAGCAATATTTTGTTGGTGTCTTAATATAACTTTTACATTTATAGAGCAGCAAAAAAATTGTTGGTCATTTTGTTTAGAACGAATAACTTCATCAAGCGCAATGTCATCTAAAAAGAGCATAGCCATCACTGCATTTGAAAAGCTTTGATTACGATTACGTAAGACCGCACTGGTCTGTTTATAAGCCGTATCCAAAGCAAGTTTCTTTTGCGCCTCGGTTGGGTTTACGTCTGTAATCGAAATATCACCCGTGTTTAAAAAGAGCATGTTGCCAAAATGATAGAATAATTGTTCGCGATTATAAGCGTTCGCAATATGATCACATATTTTGGTGCCTATCAATGAATGAAACCATGTATCTAACCATTTCGCCATGTCAGAAGTAGTCTGTGGTGTACTGCCTTTAGCAATGCTTAACCGTTGTGTTATTTCAAGTTCTGAAGTGAGTGCCACACATAAAATTTCATGCGTTGATAAACCCAATGCTTCTAATACATGCGATGGCATATTATCTTGCAACGCACCATCAACAATGGAATCACCATCAATATTTTGAACCGGCGAAAATAATAAAGGATGGGCACCTGACGCTTGTGAACACGCAGCTACGGATTCATTGGCTGAGGTGTTATTATTATGCTCAACTAGTTTTTTTTTTGTTTTATTGGTGGTAACCACCGTTAAATGTTTTATTTTGTGTTTTTGTTGTTTTGGTAAAATTAAACGGAGCGATTCAAAGTCTGAAAAAGTAAATCGCAAGGATGGCGTTAATTTATCATCTTCATCTTTAGTACGAACCATGAGCGGCTCAAAGGCACTATCAAGTCGTTCTAATTGATTATGTTGTTGGCTCAAATCAGTAATATGTCGTAGCGTATTAATCTCTAACTGACATCCCTCTAAAGCATCTTCGTAATGTTTAACTTTTTTCGCCAGCGATTCGTACGCTGTGACAACACTCTCATCTGCGTCTGATAGCGAAAACTCACCTAAGTATTTTTTTATTTTAATCAAATAAACAAGATCTAACAGATTCTGAAATCGCTTTCCTTGCGCTCGAAGGCGAGTATAGCCAGCTCTATCTAGCATATTAGTGAAATTCAAACCGATCAATAATTGCTCTATTTCGTCTGCCCCATAACCTAACGCAATAAAACTACCTGTCATCGCTCCTGCAGAGGCACCGGCAACATGGGTGATGTTTGCTAAGTTGCCTTGCTCTTCCATGGCACGCATCATTCCAGGGTATGCTATTCCACGTGCTCCCCCGCCACTTAATACCAAACCTTTAGGCGTTGGCGCCTTAATAAAATATTTATTTTGAAATTTAAATAATTCATAAAAAGAACTTTTAGAAACCTGTTTGCCCATAAAGAACATAAAGAACTCACGCAGATATTTCTTAAACTAGTTGCATAATAAACTATAAACATTAAGGGGGAATTAAGGATAAGATAACGGCAGTGAAATTAAAGTAATTGGTTCATCGCATCACCAATGCCATGAATCGACAATGGGTACATACGTTGATCCATTAATTCATTAACCATAGCAACGCTTTGAGCGTACCATTGTGATTTTTCAAGCGGGTTTAGCCACACGGCATCGGGAAAGTGTGTTAACAGTCGTTTTAACCACACTTGGCCAGATTCATCATTCATATGCTCAACACTTCCGCCAGCAAACACCAATTCATAAGGACTCATAGTGGCGTCCCCGACAATGATCACTTTATAATCGCTATTAAAGCGTTGAATAAGTGCCATTGTTTTAAGCGAGCTGTTGTCGCGTCGATGATTATCTTGCCATAGCTTTTCGTAAGGACAATTATGAAAATAATAATAATCTAAGGTTTTAAAACATGATTTTGCCGCATAAAAAAGCGTTTGAGTTAATTCCACGTGATAGTCCATCGAACCACCCACATCATAAAGAATTAATACTTTTAAGTCATTTTGTTTGGCTGCTTGATAACGCAAATCTAAATATCCTGCGTTTTTAGCGGTTGATTTAATGGTGTTTTGTAAATCAAACTCTGTCACTGCACCTTGTTTTTTATTTTTTTGCAAACGACGTAAAGCAATTGTCATATTGCGTTTTTCAAGCATGGCATCTTCATCTAAATTTTTATATTCACGCTTATCCCAGACTTTTACTGCGCGTTGATGCCGAGATCCGTCTTGGCCAATGCGGATCCCTTCTGGATTATAGCCATACGCACCAAATGGCGATGTACCGCCCGTACCAATCCACTTATTACCGCCTTGATGACGTTTTTTTTGTTCTTTTAAACGCTCTTCGAAGGTTTTCATTAACTCATCAAAACCACCTAATGATTTCATTTTGTCTTTTTCAGCTTTCGTTAAATATTTTTCTAACTTTTTTTCAAGCCAATCTTTAGGAATGGGTTTGCTTAATGAGCCATCCATGGTGGGTTTTTCATTGATATACGACGAAAAAGCCAGATCAAAACGATCATAATAACGTTCATCTTTAATTAAGATTAAACGGGCCAATTGATAAAAATCATCCATTGAGTTTTTAACTATATCCGCATCAAGCGCGCTCAATAAATCAAGCAGCTCACGCAAACTCACAGGCACCCCCTGCTGTTTTAAATGCAAAAAGAAATGAACCAACATATTAACTAAACAAGTGTGTTAAACGCTGCATCAAACTCATGTCTTGCTCATTTTTAAGCAGCGCGCCAAGCATTGGCGGCACGTGTTTTTTAGAAGCCAGTTGACTCAGTTGTTCAGGCGTTATGTCTTCAAGCATGAGTAATCGCAACCAATCCAAAAGCTCAGAAGTTGACGGTTTTTTCTTTAACTCATTCACTTCACGCAGCTGGCAAAAAGCCGCTAAGGCTTTACTTAATAATCGTTGCTCAATATCAGGGTAATGCGCACAGACAATTTTTTTAAGTTCTTCTGCCTTAGGAAAGTTGATGTAATGAAAAAAACACCGTCTTAAAAAAGGTGCCGGTAATTCTTTTTCATTATTTGAAGTAATAATAAATATGGGGCGATGTTTGGCTTTAATCGTCGCTTTGGTTTCATACACATGAAATTCCATTTTATCAAGTTCATGCAGCAGATCATTAGGGAATTCAATGTCGGCTTTATCAATTTCATCAATCAAGACCACTGACGGCGTATCTGATTCAAACGCTTGCCATAATTCTCCTTTAACGATGTAATTATTAATGTCATGCACGCGTTCATCGCCCAACTGCGAGTCTCTTAAGCGTGATACCGCATCATATTCATACAAGCCTTGTTGAGCTTTGGTGGTTGATTTCACATGCCATTGATAAAACGGTAAGCCTAATGAATCAGCCACTTCTTGGGCCAGTAATGTTTTGCCTGTACCTGGCTCGCCTTTAATTAAAAGCGGTCGCTGCAGTTTAATTGCCGCATTAACTGCCATTAATAATTCATTACTTGCGATGTAATTATCACTGCCATTAAATTTCATAACGTCTTAAAAATCCAAAAATACCCAGATGTGGGGAATTCTATCATAAGGAGGCCCATTAAATATCTTGTAAAGAGAAGATATAGCCAACGGAAATGAAGATAAAAAAAAAGCGCTATTAGAAATGAGCGCTTTTTAAAAAGAAAAATAGGTTGCTTATTGACAATGCTGTTTGTCGAAGTTCAATATATGCCTTTTCAATAAAGGTGAATTTGAGTCACTCTTGACGTTTCATTGCCTCAAAAAATTCTTCGTTAGTTTTATGATCTTTCAAACGATCAATCATAAATTCAACGGCTTGAGTTTCATCCATGGAATGCAATAGTTTCCTTAAAATCCAAATACGTTGAAGCTCTTCTGCCGATACCAATAAGTCTTCTCGTCTTGTGCCTGACCGATTAATATTAATCGCAGGATAAACGCGTTTTTCAGCAATGTAGCGGCTCAAATGTACTTCCATATTACCCGTGCCTTTAAACTCTTCAAAAATCACTTCATCCATTTTTGAACCCGTATCAACCAATGCCGTTGCAAGAATGGTTAAGCTGCCGCCTTCTTCAATGTTTCGAGCAGCACCAAAAAATCGTTTTGGACGGTGTAATGCATGGGCATCCACACCACCTGTTAGTACCTTACCGGATGATGGAATGACTGTATTGTAAGCCCGAGCCAAACGCGTAATGGAATCCAGTAAAATAACCACGTCTTTTTTGTGCTCAACTAATCGTTTGGCTTTTTCTATAACCATTTCAGCCACTTGAACGTGTCTGCTTGCAGGTTCATCAAACGTACTGGCAACCACTTCGCCTTTAACAGTACGCTGCATTTCTGTAACTTCTTCAGGTCTTTCATCAATTAAAAGAACGATTAAATAACATTCAGGGTTGTTTTTCTCAATTGCCTGCGCCAAGTTTTGCAACATGATTGTTTTACCCGCTTTTGGCGGAGAAACAATTAAACCACGTTGGCCTTTACCAAACGGAGCCACTAAATCAATTAATCTTGCCGTAAGATCTTCTGTCGAACCATTACCTTGCTCAGTTCGAATTCGCTTATTAGCAAATAAAGGCGTTAAGTTTTCAAATAAAATTCTTCGTTTTGCATTCTCTGGATGATCATAATTAATGGTATCTACTTTAAGCAATGCAAAGTAACGTTCATTATCTTTTGGTGCACGTATTTTACCAGCAACGGTATCGCCCGTACGCAAAGCAAAACGTCGTATTTGACTGGGTGACACATAGATATCATCCGGACCAGCTAAATAAGATCCGGCAGATGAACGCAAAAAACCAAAACCATCAGGTAAGATCTCTAAAACACCATCACCAGAAATATCTTCCCCTTTTTTTGCATGTGCTTTTAAAAGAAAAAAGATAAGATCTTGCTGGCTCATACGCGACGCATTATCAACGCTTGGTTTTTGAGCTTCAGCAACAGCGATAAGCTCAGCAATGGGTAAACGTTTTAATTCACTTAGATTCATAGTACTCACTTGATAGAAAATAATACGCCATACCCAAACAAAATTATCAGTGCTTACTAAGTGGTAATTGAAAACGTTTGGATACAGAGGTGGGCGGACGCCCGATTAGTTAATACAATAATAACACAGTTTTTTTTTATGTCTATTAAATTTATGGCCAAAATCAAAAGGATGCCTCTGGCCATAAAACACTTATAAGTTGCCTTCAATAAAAGCTGTTAATTGTGATTTCGTCACAGCGCCAACTTTCGTTGCTTCGATATTACCATTTTTAAATAAAATTAAGGTAGGAATACTCATAACACCAAACTGCGATGACATTTCTGGGCTTTCGTCTACATTTAATTTTGTGATACTAACTTTGCCATCAAAATTCTTAGCAACGTCTTCTAAAATAGGCGCAATTGCTTTACAAGGACCACACCACTCAGCCCAAAAATCA
>CAWVYD010000134.1:0-5451 GCA_963934185.1 uncultured Legionellaceae bacterium
GGATATTCATCAGCCGAAATAAAGAATTGATAAATCCTTGAGTTTGCCGAAGTGGCCGTCGATAAACCTGACGTGTTTCATGACAAGTGATAATAGCAAAGACAGTAAAACGCTGTGGCGCACCAGTGCCATCATAAACGCGACCTTGTTCGTACCATTGTGAAACGGCATCCAAAGACAGCCAAACATCAATCTCACCACGCCGACACAATGCAGCATTATAAGCTGACCAATTCGTCAATTTATACGTTTGTTTCGGAACGTTCCAATCTTTTTTTACAGGGTATTTATTGGGCATTAGTCAGTAACAGAATTTAGATGGCTGGGAAAAAGGAGAATACAAGAACTATCAGGTAACCACCACACTTTGCACAATTTTAGGGTTGGGAAACAAAGCCAAGTTAGGCAACTCCCCTTTGCTAGAAACCTATAAAAAGGATACTGAAGCTGTTGCTGGCACATCAATCATTGCCGTAGCTAAATCATGCGCTGCACTTTTGCTCGAGTTGCGGCTTACTAAGTTAGGTTGAAAAAATAACCCTGATGTTTTTGCACTACAAACGTTTTTCTCAGTCATTTTATCCTTACTTAACGGCATACTTTTGTTTTCAACCCTTGGCAATAAAAAGTCAAACGGACACTTAACTTCTGCATTACTGATAAGTTCCTTAACCGCTGTTTCATCAGCCATCGTTAATTCATTTGCAATAACAATGCAGACTTCTCCCATACCGACACTGTTTCTATCCACGGTTAGTTTACATTCACCTGATTGACCAGAATAAACCGCCTTATACTGAGAAGGTTCTCCTTGTCGTTCAATGGCTGCAATGCCCACATGAAAGCCTTGCTTACTTAATGCATGACTCAATTGCCCCGCTATCGCTTGGCCTTTAACCCCAAGTCCTAACAACTTTATCGGCACCCCTTTATATTCCTCATTTTTCTTAATTGAATCACAAAGACGTTCCATCTGAATTAAAAAATCATTGGATTTTATCTTCAGTACATTTTGATTTTCACCTTTTTTTTCATTGTCTATCGCCGTCAATGCCGGACTTGAAACAATTACAAGGTCACCTTCAAACCCTTGGTTCATTTTAGGTAATAAATCTGCCATCGTATGGCCATTCATACTTGCTAACGCGTTTAAAATCTTTTCGCTTGCTGTGCCAAGCAATGCAAATGGCTTATTTGGCAATAAGCACTGATTACTTAATCGGTCACTTATAGATAAAGGAAGCACTTGTAAAGGCAAACCTAACACATGTGCCGCTGCAGAAGCTGCTGGCAAACTCGCGCCTTCAAACACGACAACGCTGCTCGCATCATTGCTTCTAATTTGATTTATCAACGTATCCACTTTGTGGTTAAACGCATAAGGGTTGCTCATATAAGGTTTGGTTGTAACTTTATTGGCAAACTCATCCGCCAAAGAGTGAATGCTTATTTTTGACTCGAATTGGCCAAAGGTGGATTTAAACTCTGTAAACGCCTTCCTTTCCATGGCTTGTGCTTTCTCTTCTTGCGTTGGCTCTATCTCACTGTTTACGCCAAAAAAATTTAACAATGACCGCGTCATGGATTGAAGCCAAGAGTCTTCAACCTCCGGCATTTTAACGTTGTATTTTTTGGTGATTTCATCATGAAACCATACGCTCACTTGCCTTTCAACGTCTTCATAGCTCAGCTTCGACAGGCGAGCATAAGTATCAAGCAAATCATTATAGTCATACGGCATTGAGCCCATTTCATTGGTGTCACTGAAATGTAAATCATTAACACCCAGGTATAAAAAGCGCGCCAAACACAACTGCCTCAAAAGCCAATCTAACGGCAAGTTATTATGCACGACAATCACCGAAACATCCTTGGCCCCATCTCTTTTAAGTCCTGTAATGGCTTGACATAATGTACTGCCTGTTGCAGTTTCATCATCGGTTAACACATGTTTATGCTCCGGGTTAATGCCTGCTTCCCCTGCATTAAGGCTCTTTATCTCTGCGCTGTTATCTTGATGCGAACTTCGCTCTTTTTCGCCTAGAACTCGATTTTTACATAACTTATCGCCGAGAATAACTTGCAGTTGCTGTGTTAATTCTTTGGTTCTTTTGGCGGCGCCTGCATCCGGTGTGACTAAACGAAACTGCCCTTGAGCTGTGCGCTTGGGATCAGTTAACCATTCCTTAGCAAGACGAGCCGAGATAACTGAAAGCGCTGAAACGGCAGAGCCACGTATGGTATCGCTGGTATAAGCGCCGGACATTGTGTGATTATCGTGACATTCTGCAGTGATCACTTGATTAACCCCTGCCGCTTTAAGCAACAACCCATTTTGCTGAACATAAGCGCCCGTTTTACCTCGCACATTATCTTCGGCTTTGTCGGATCGCGCACTAAATTGGTAGGGATTAATTAAATTAACTCTAATCGCTCCACGAAGATGTGCTTGCCTTGCAATTAAAGCGGCTTCAAACAAATAAGCAGACGCCCCACTGTCTTTATATAGTTTGGTTGCTGCAACATCATTGGGACTGGGATGCGTTGATTGCACAACGGTCACAACAGAACCGCAAATCCTAACCTCATTGGGAATGCTCGCATGATCATTTTGTCCATCAATGGCGTAGAGTTGGACCATTTCGCCTTGCAAACGAAGATAAGCTGCAATTTTTTCTGCCAACGGTTTATTGGTAGAGCAACACAGCACCACATGCGGTCGAAATTTAGTGTCTGAAATGTCTATTTTTGATAATAATTTGCCATCACTTAAATAATTTAATATATCCATCTTGGGATCAGACTCAAACTGTGCCCATAATTGTTTAAACTGATTGCGACGAGTAAAATGCATCATTTTATCATCTGAGGTCGTTGTCTCTTTAAATTGCGCTAAGTCGTTAGGCAATTTAAGGTATTCACGTAACTCCCGTTTGGAAATATGATAAGGCGCGCTTTCTTGCACCTTTGGCCCTTGCTCAGAAAGGGTCAGAGGTATTTCTAACGTTCGATTTGTTTCATCTAATTTTCCTTTGTAATTGTCATCGTAAAAATAAAGATTATTAACACCACTGGCTTTAAACAAATCCATCAACAAACGATTAAAATCTGTGTGATTCATCACTGGATGAAGTTCTTCTGGCAACGCTACTGTCACGGATCGCGCCCCGTGCTCATAAGCGCAACGGCATAACTGAAGCGCTTCTTGAATTAACACTAACGGTGAATATTTTTCATGCTTAAGGCCAGCATTAATCGTAATGTTGGCGCCGCTTACATCAACGTCGGGCGACATAACGGAAAAAGCATCGCCCGTTTGAAATACTTTAAAGTTATTTCGAGCTATTTTGTTAGCATCAATGTTCCATTTTTGAACCGGAGCGCCTTGGTTATAAAAGTTAATAGGCCTACTGTGTTGCGCAGCGACCTCTGCTGAAAAGTTAATCCCCATATCAGCGTATTCATCCGTCGCTTTTTCATCGTTTAATTTAACCAATCGATTCATATTAAAGGTGTGGGTATCTAACTCATTAGCAAAGGGTGAGATCATTGCTTCTTTAAATTGACCAAGCACATGACACGCAGCTTTAAATAAGTGAGTCGACCGTGAAACGCCGCCAAATTCTTTTTCTTTATGAGGATTGTTTGCCTCATCAGCCCGCCCCATCCGCTTAGCTGCCTCTCCCCAAGTTTCATTAAAATCATCATCTTCATCCTTTGCAATACCCAACATTATATCTGAAGGGATCTGACAACAATCTTGCGTGTGTTCGTATATCGTCTCGCCTTTTTTAAGCATGACATGAACAAAATCATAATGGGCCTTTTTTTCTTCGTCGTATCGGATGCCACTTTCCATGGATACCAACAATTCGCCCTTTAAATCAGATAAATTTTCTTCTAACTGTTTAAGGCGATTACTTGCGCCTTGTTTGGTTTCATTACCTAAAGGCTGCTCACTAACGTCTGATTTAGAATCATGCCCATTAACCTGCGTAATAAGAGGCTCAAACAAACCTTTAAGCGCTAACTCCATCAACTCTTTTTTTACCGGTGATTGAGATGCCAAATGAACCGTTAAATTAGGCTGCGCAGCATTTGATTTAACCAACACTTGCTCGCCTTTTTCAAAATGAGACAACTTATAACTAAGAGGGGCAAAAGGCGCTTCTTGATAAGACGCTTGCAAGTGAAGTAATGTGTCTAAATCTTCATTGCTAAATTTTAAGGTACTGACCAGGTTAATGCCTTCTTTTTCTAGCGCTTGTCTTGCGCCAAAATCCACGAGTTCTGTTAACACATAAACGGTATCCACGACTCCGCCAGACTGCCTGATAAGCTCAACTGCTGTTTTCACAGAGCCTCCCGTTGCAATGAGATCATCAATAACCAAATAATTGCCTCCTGGGGACACCGTATTTTTAAGAAGCTGAAGTTCATCCGAGGAATATTCTGTTTTCATCTCTAACTGAACATAACGGGGATCCCCTTTTGCTTTTACTTTTTGAATAGGAAATTCACCCAGCTCATTGTTTATACCTGTGATCATACCGGAAAAAACATACCCTCTAGAGGCTATGGGTGCCATACCGGCAAAGTCATCTAGATTAATAGAAGCAGACACTAATTGGGCCACTTTCGCTCTCAAAGCCGGGTCATTTAAAAAAGGTTCTAGGACAATGAAATTAACACCTTTTTTAGGATAGTCCTTTTTAACCGCTCCTTTTCGAATGATGACATCAAGAATATTATCGATTAAGTAGTTCATGTTTAAAGCCTTTAATGGTAATGGTAATGGGTATGAAGCGATAATAAAGATTATACCGCCAAGTCGTTGCTTCACCACGCCATTATGAAAACCCCACGCCATGATTCGGTGCTTCCACGTTCAGGATTTCACGCGACTGCGTGAGATCAGCGGTTCTTACTTCATCAAGACGGCGAACTGCCGCTAAATCACATGCCGCCACGCGCAAAACCCGCCCGCGCGTCAACACCCCACAACGCGCCAGCGCGCGCGCGGCCGCAAAATCAAAACCAAGACCCGATGCCGAAGAAGATAGAGGAAACCAAGATTTAATATTCGTAGCGAAATTATAAAAAAAACTGAGGCCGCGAGGCAGTGTCTCTTCATTAAAGTTAGGGCGCGGGGCAAATGACCGGTCGGGCCTACAATACTCGTGTGCAACATGCGCTGGGACGTCACGCTGAGCCTTGCCTACGCTGAGCCAGGCTTCATTTTGTTCATGAATGGTCCATCTATGATAATTCGTTACATAGGTATCAAGGGCTGTAATTAATGAATGAAAATCAATTTGTAATTTGTTGCTGATGGCCCTGGCGGGTGATGTGTAAAAGAATGAGACAATCCTGTATGACTTATGTTTTTCTAGTTCTTTTTTAAGTTGTTCATATTCCGTCGCTGTAAATGCTAAGGTTTGATAATTATCT
>CAWVYD010000135.1:0-5442 GCA_963934185.1 uncultured Legionellaceae bacterium
TCTGCTAGTGACTAAAAGTATGATAATTATACACTTAATGGCTGTCAGAAGCAAAAAATAGATGCTGTGTGCTGTGTGCTGTGTGCTGTGTGCTGTGTGCTGTGAAAGCATAAAGCAGGCCTGCCTAACATTCAACATTCACTCACCACCGACCACTCATCCCAGACACCGTACTCTGCGCTCTTTGCGCTCTTTGCGCTTGAATTTAAAAGAACTTTAACCTAGCAATTAATTGAAGTCTAGTAAAAACAGGAGTAATAGTGCCTAAACGTAAAGTGACGGAGATGATGAATGAGGGCTTAACTTAATACACTATAAACAAATGATGATAAAAATAAGCAACCTATAAAGATTTTGGTATACTTAATTCAACTCCTTATTTAATAAAGTTTCTTTTTATGAGCCTTCAGCACAATCTGACAAGTATTTTATCGCATACTATGATTGAAACAAATACAGTTTTAAAAGCTGCGGCGAAAGCTCATAAAGAATTAGGGGAACTAAAAGGTGTTGCAGCATCAATGCCTAATCAATACATTTTAATTGGCACGTTATCATTACAGGAAGCCAAAGAAAGTTCTGAAATTGAAAACATCATCACAACTCATGATGCACTCTATCAAAGCAACTACCGTACAAAACACTTTATATCTCACAGTGCTAAAGAAGTTCATAGCTATGCTGAAGCATTAAAAGAAGGTTATCAATTAACTAAACAAATTGGACTACTCACCAATAACACCCTTAAGCAGATCCAAGAAACACTTGAGGGTAATAATGCTGGATTTAGAAAACAAGCCGGTACTGAATTAAAAAATGATAAAACCAATGAAATTATTTACACGCCACCTCAAGACCCAAATGACATTATTACTTTAATGAACGAACTAGAAATATTTATTAATGATGGCAGCCGTAGTGAGCTGGATGATTTAATAAAAATGGCGTTAATCCACCACCAATTTGAAAGTATTCATCCTTTTTATGATGGAAATGGTAGAACAGGAAGAATATTAAACATTTTATATTTAGTAAAACAAGATTTATTAGGTGCACCCATTTTATATTTATCACGCTACATTAACCAGAATAAATCTAAATATTATCAATTGCTTCAATCAACTCGTGATACTAATGAGTGGGAACCATGGGTTTTATTTATGCTAGATGCGATCACACAAACCGCCAAACAGACTATCCAACTAATTAATCAAATCAAAGAATTAATGCAACAGTATAAAGGCAGAATTAAAGATAAGGCACCTAAAATATACAGTCATGAATTACTGAATAATTTATTTAAGCATCCCTATACTAAAATTGAATTCTTAGAAAATGATTTAAATTTATCGCGCCAAACATGCGCAAAATATTTAAATCAACTTGAAAAGTTAAACCTCATAAAAAAACACAAACTCGGCAAAGAAAATTTTTATATTAATACCGCTCTGTTTAATACCCTGCAAAATATTCCAGCGTTTGATGCTAATTAAATAAACATGTTAACTAAAAGGACGTTTTATTAACATGTGTAATTAATAAGTTAACGAAATGGCTGTTTCGTTAACATGACACAAACAATATCACCTTGCTTAAGACGATGCTTAACTAAATGAAAGCCAATAAAACTGGCTTCGCCAGTAATTAGAATTTTTTTACTTCCTACCTCCACTGCTTAATTCTTTTAATTCTTATTCCATACAGGTGGTGTGTGCTGGGTGCCTTAGGCACCGTGTCGGTGAGCGGTGTGGGGATGCGGGATGCGGGATGCGGGATGCGGGATGCGGGACAATATTTTGTAGCTAAACTTTTGTCAAATATCCAATCTTACGCTAATGAGTTGGCGACCATGTTTTAATGAAATTTAATCATAAAAACATTCAGCCATATCTCGTATCTCGTATCTCGTATCTCGTATCTGATTTTAAACTACCGTTACTTAAGGGATTCAACATCAACATTTAAAATTTGAGCTATTTCATTTAAATCAAAGCCTTTTTGTTTCATTTTTTCTGCAGCAACAAGCAATCCATCTTTCCTACCTTGCTCAATGCCTTGTTCTATACCTTGCTCAATGCCTTGTTCAAGACCCTGCTCTATACCCTGCTCTATGCCTTCTTCTCTACCTTCTTCTCTACCCTGCTCAATACCTAGTTTTAGACCTTCATCAAATTTCCCGCTAACTAATGTTCTCTCACGGCTAACATTATCCCAATACGTTTCATAAGCGTTTAACTCACCTTCCGAGTAAGCTACTTCTTCAGCTAAATGGATAGCTTCTGAAATTTCAGGCACGTCTAATAATTCTTGAGGAGCTTGCTTGGTTTTTTCATTAATCTCTCTTAAGAAACGTAGCCATAAAATTCTTAGTTTTTTTTCTTCTTTTGACTTAATCGGGAACTTAGGCAGTTCGATAAAAATAAGTTGCAAATGCTTAATAACATCTTTATTTTCCTCGCTTTTTTTAACCAATTGATAATGATGGTACCAATCATCACTGTCGTTATCGTAAGTATCAGCAACGATCCCTAGGCCATAAACTGGTTGTAAAAATTTATAATCTTGCCCTTTGGTTAACTGCTTTACAATTGCCTGACTTGCGCCAAACAATAAACGTTGCTTAAAACCATCCGTCCAATTGATTTGCATTTCAACAATAAATACGCGCCCAGAAGCATCCTTACATTTCACATCGGCAATGGTTCGCTTAAATGTCGGAATAGAAGGCACTTGCTCCGTTGGTAGCGGCGTTAACTCAACAATAGGATTATCAGACTCTAAAGGCAGAACCGCATTTAACAAGCTCTTTAATAAATGAGGATGCTCGCCGAATATTTTTTTAAATACAATGTCTGCTTTAGGATCTAAATAGCGCGGCATATTATTCTGCTAGTGACTGAAAGTATGATAATTATACACTTAATGACTGTTAGAAGCAAAAATCAGATGCTAGGGATCGCGAGCAAAATAACTTCCGTCTTTTGATTAATTAACAAGCACGTCAGATTGAGGAATTGCCTTATAGTTCCATAGCCCCAAAATCTCATCAAATTTAATTTTCATAGAGTCCTTAAAACCTTTGCTTGTTTTTTTTCCTATTTCATAAACTTTATCGATAATACTTACACTAACCTTCAGTCCAGCTTTAGTTTTGGTTTTTTCAATCAATTGCTTAGCCATATCGTGATCACTTAAAATAACACCTTGCATTGCTCGAGTAACATGTGGAAAAACTCGATGCTCAATGGGATTCCATTTTGAAGTGTATGGTGGATAATGAGCAATACGAATTTCTAAACCAATTTCATTTGCCAGTTTTTGCAAGCCTTCTTTGAATACATAGCGTCGACTTGAATTGCTACCTCCACCATCCATTAACATTAAAATAGATGTTGCATTGGGATAATCTAATTTACCTATTTCATTCCACCACTTTTTCAATGAGTCACAAGCAAACTCACTTGTCTCATGGCTTGTGCCTATATTAATGTGGGCTTTATGGCCTAGACCCATTCTTCGGCCAAGATAGTTTGAATTCAAAAAAAACAAGTAAAAGATAGCTTGTGAAAAAGGCTTTATCCCTTATCTGTAAAGCCCTAAGCGCTACATTACTAGAGGCTAAAAAAAATTAACTTTTCTTCCCGGTGGCCGAAGAATGGGTCTAGGCAGGCTTTATTTTGCTTTAAATCAAAAATGCCGTGAGGAATAGCAACCCCTGTCGATAGGCTAGGAAAGTCATGATCGTAAGAAGCTATTTCTTCTTTACTATAAACCTCTCCTGCCCTGTATAAATTGCCTATTAACTCACGTTTTTTTGCATCAATACTAATAATAGGGTTATCAGTTTTCATGTATTCTTGTTTAAGTTTGGCAATGTTTTCAAATTGTTCATTACGATTTACAACGGCTTTAATCGTAATACGCCTTTGAATTTTACGCTTTTTATACTTATTGATGAAGAGTAATTTTTTAACAATTCGGCGTCCGACATAAAAACCACTTTCCTTTAGTTTGCACATGATTTCAGTAGTACTTAAGTCCGTCCACAACAATAGGTTTTGTTTTTGAGGATTGCCAGCCGTATGGTCTTTTAATATCAATAAAAATGAAGCTTCTATACCTTTGTATTTCATTATTTTAGGAAGTCTACCACCACCTATATCTCTTATTTTTTTTTTTTTAATTCCTCTTCATTTTCTAAATCTAGCAATCCACGCTGGATCGTTTTTCCATCACATCCTAAAAGATCACTAATATATTTCTGTCCACTACGGGGAAGTTTTTTTACTTCAATAGCTGCGTAACGACGTTTATCTTTTTCAGACAAACTATCATAAAAATTTATCATTCCTTCTTCAGTATCTTGTCCGTAAATACGCTTCATTTCAGTCCTACTTATGCGCTAATTGCTTCAAATTGAAATTATATACTATCAACCAAAAAGCGGAAGTTATTTTGCTCGCGATCCTAGGTGCCTTTGGCACCGTGTCAGTGAGCGGTGTGGGTGTGAGGAACAAAAATCAGGTGCGGGATGTGGGATGTGGGATGTGGGATGTGGGACATTTTGGCTACTGTTACAAATCATGCAACAGTTAAGTTTTTACACATCACAAAGCTCATGTTCAATGGTATCCGCGCTAAAGTCTTGGCCATTCGGCCAACAAATACCCGCAAAGTTAATCCTAACTTGTTTTAAATAATCAAGTTCTTTTAATTGCAAAAAAACACCCTTATTTATATATGGCTCCACATTAAAGATACCTTCCACATTATTGGATAGCTGTATTAAAAATTTATACTGCTCGACATAAGTTATGCTTTTTACCGTTAACATAAACAAACCACCTCAAAGGGGCTATACGAAAGAGCTCTTATCCTTATGTACGCCATAAATCATTTAGATCTTGAGCGTAGAAGAACTATGCCCTACATTTTAAATAACTTTATTTTCCTCACACCCACACTCATCCCTCACACAGCAACTTTCAACTCCAAACTGATCAAACGAATTTATTTGCCAAATAATTCCTTGCACAAAGACTTTGTGTTCTTACAATGCAATTAAACTACCTAAACAATAGGGTGTTAATTTTTCTATTGTAATTGAGTTTAGTGGTTGTTTACCTTCAATATGAGACCAGTCATTGGTTGATTTACCTTGGCTTAAAATATTAATTTTATTATGACCATAAGCATCATCTAACTGATTATTTCTTGATGCATCAAAAATAAAATCTAAAGATACTTTTTGTGTACCTTGTGCCAACCGCTGATATAGCTATACCAGTAGAAAAATATCTCAAAAACTTCTAAAAGCCTTGGAAGTAAATCCCGTTGTTTTTTTAAATTTGGACTTTGGACAAAGCAGTGTAAAAAACAAGCAAAAAAGATGGCTTTAAATCCTAAGACAATAGCCCAATGAATGGTGAATTAGGCGTTTTC
>CAWVYD010000136.1:0-5423 GCA_963934185.1 uncultured Legionellaceae bacterium
TATTCTTGTTCAAGAGGTTGTTTTTTTGAAAGCAGTTCTTCTACTTTTAAGGCCAGAGGTTCGGCTTTATGGTATCCAACAATTTCATCACCAAGCTCTTCAATCACTAATGCAGTGCGCCAATTGCAATCTTTTTTTAATCGAAGCACGTCGCCATAAATATGATCGCCAATGTAAAGTATTTGATCGCCACTTAAATTTAAATCTTCGGTAAATTTTGTAGCGCAGCCACCTTGATAAATGCCAGGCAGCAGTTTTCCATTAAGATTAGACATGGAAGCTGTGTTAAGGTCTATTTTTAAAAATTTAAGATTGTCGTAAAAAAACCTAGGTTTATCCGCTAAAGTAACCACGTATTCAAATAAATCTGACCATACTTGCCCGTCTTCTAGAAAGGGATTAATGGCATAATCTAGCAAAACTTTGGTGTAGGCATAATCAGAATTGGTAATAATAAATATTTTTTTGTCATGTTTTAAAAATCGCTGCAAGCCACGAATTAATGTTTCATCTTTAATGATGAAATCTTCAAGATGTTTACTGACGTGTTGCTTTAAATGACCTTGCGAATGAACGTGATCCACAGCATTGATCACGTCTCGAGCTATTTCTTCATAGCTTCCCATTGAATGTTCACCAGAATCTTTTAGATCAACTAGCTGAGCGTATAGTACGCAAACAGCAATGGAAAAGGCAGTGTCTACAGGAATGAAGTTAGAGTCGCTTAAATCAACGTAGGTGCCTCGGTAAAAACGTTTTTGTTCATGGTATTTTATGGGTGTTGTTCCATGATAGCTTTCTTTTATTCCGCCATAGCGGCTAAGTTTTAAAATGTTTCCATGGCATTTATCGATGACTAAGCCTCGAATTGCCAAATTAAAATTAAAGACAAGCTTGTTTGATTCTTCTGGATAGTTTTTATTTTTGATTAAAAACTGAACCATAAGTTCGTATACTTTCGATTCAAAACGCACGGTGTTATAACGGATCAGAGTATGGTCCATGTCTAAACCAATGTATTTGATGTGTCGTAAATTAAGAATGCGGTTAACAAAAATTCTATTTTCCATAAATGCTAAATTCCTATTTGTTTTTAAACAGTGTACCAAATTAAGGGTAAGCACCGGTAAAAAACCTTTAAATTAACAATAAACTTATCAAGAACAAGATAAGGTAAAACTTCATAGGTGAGAATGATTCTCAATTGTGTTATCATGGTGTTTTTGAAACGGATAGAAAGCTTATTAATGGTTACTCTTAATTTATTTAAGGTAGACGAACCACTTTTTGTGTGTGGGTTTGGTTTATTGCCTAAAGTGTTTGTTCAACGTATGTATGGGTTAGGATTGCGTAAAGGGGCTCATATTATTCTGAAACATGTGGCGCCATTGGGCTGCCCTATTGCCATTCAAGTTGGCAATACCTTGCTGAGTATTCGACGTAGTGATTTTACACAATTGGAGTTAGAGCGAGCATGACGTATTTAACTTTGGCCCTAGTGGGCGACCCTAATTGTGGCAAAACCACGTTATTTAATGCACTAACGGGCAGTGAGCAACGTATTGGTAACTGGCCTGGTGTTACGGTTGAGAAAAAAGAAGGACAGTTTTCTGTCGATGATCGTAGGTTTAGTGTGATTGATTTACCTGGCACGTACACATTAGACACTGAAATGAGTGATGGTTTGGATGAACGGATTGCCTTGGATTATATTAATTCAATGAAAGACGGCTTGTTGATTAATGTGGTGGATGCCAGCAACCTTGAACGTCATTTATATTTAACCGTGCAATTGCTTGAACGCGGTATACCCATGATTGTGGTATTAACCATGAATGATAGGTTACCTAAAGATGCGCTTAACATTAAAGAATTAGAATTGGTTTTGGGCGTGCCAGTGGTAGCGGTTATGGCGCATAAACAACAGCAGTTAGATGCACTCTACGATGCATTAAAACAAGCGCTCCCTACCAATGTGCCATTAAAAATTGATATTGGTTCAACGTTACATGATGCAAGTGAAGATGTGGATATATTAATCGCCGATGCAAGGTATGGTTTTGCTCAACAGGCATGTCAAAAGGCATTCGAATTTAAGGCGAAAGTAACGGACAGGTATACCCAAGTCATTGATAAATGGGTCTTAAATCGTTTTTTAGGGTTGCCCATTTTCCTACTAATGATGTACACAATGTTTTTATTTTCGATTAATATTGGCGGTGTGTTTCAAGACTTTTTTGATCAAACATCACAATTGATTCTTGTTGATGGCGTGGCTCATGTTTTGTCTGCGCTGCATACACCCGATGTGTTCACAGCACTTTTAGCGTTTGGTTTGGGGAAGGGCATTAATACCTTGCTGACGTTTGTACCGGTGATAACGTCGTTATTTTTTTTCTTATCGCTCCTAGAAGGTTCGGGTTATATGGCGCGCGCTGCGTTTGTGGTGGATAGAATAATGCGTAGCATCGGCTTGCCTGGTAAAGCATTTGTACCATTGATTGTTGGTTTTGGCTGTAACGTGCCATCGATTATGGCAACGCGAACATTAGACAGTGAAAAAGATAGGATCATGGCGGCAATGATGAGCCCATTTATGTCCTGCAGCGCTCGTTTGGCCATTTTCACCGTGTTTGTCAGTGTTTTTTTTCCTGTGGGTGGTCATAACATAATTTTTGCGTTGTACATGATAGGCATTTGCATTGCCATTTTAACAGGCTTTTTTTTAAGAAACACATTGTTAAATAAGGATTTATCGCCACTTTTAATGGAATTGCCTCCGTATCATTTACCAAATATCAAAGGGTTATTTCATCAAACATGGAGTCGGTTACGACATTTTTTAGTGAGAGCTGGGCGAATTATCGTTCCCGTGTGTTCCGTGCTAGGCGTGCTAAATGCCCTCAGTGTAAATGAGCACGGATTCATGCTTAATGGCTCTGGTGATAGCGTGCTTGCTTGGTTAGGCAAATGGTTAACCCCCTTATTCAAACCGATGGGGTTGCGCGCAGATAACTGGCCTGCAACGGTTGGCTTATTAATGGGAACGTTGGCAAAAGAAGTGGTAATCGCAACGCTTAACACGCTTTATAGTGGTATGGCAGGGTTAAGTCATGCAGGCACAGAGTCTTATGATTTTTGGCAAGGGTTGCATCAAGCGCTGTTAACCATACCGGAAAAAATTGGTTTGCTTAGTCATGCGTTTTATCATCCAATTTTAGCATCAGCGCCAGATCAAAGTTTGAACGACGGTGTTAAACACGTACTTTATCAACATTTTGATGGCTTAGCGTCAGTATTTGCCTATTTACTTTTCATTTTATTGTATGTGCCTTGCGTATCTACCATGGCAGCCATCCGTAAAGAGCTTAATGCCTTTTGGATGTATTTCAGTATTATTTGGTCGACCGGCATAGCTTATATGAGCGCTGTTTTGTCTTATCAATTATTAACGATATCGCAGCATTATGCCCAATCCATCGCTTACATAGGATTATTTTTAGCAATATTTTTTGTAATGAGATACGTTGTTAAAGGCAAGATGGTATTGCCGTTGATGCATTCCATGCAAGGAGCCAGCAATTGATTTTATTAGCGCTTAAGCAGTTTTTCAAACAACGCACGGATGCGTCGGTTATGGAAGTAGCAAGTACTTTTAACATTCAGGCCAGTGCGGCTCAGGGCATGATAGATTTTTGGATTAAAAAAAAATGTTTAATTGCATGCGTTAAAGCGTGTAAAACAGGCACGTGCAGTGGTTGCCCTGTTGGCCTAAGTCGTTATAAATGGGTATCAAACGCAGGCACTTCAAAACAAATTGTCAACACGCCCTAACAATGATAATTTTAGGGTATCTCTATTTATTGATGGAACATCTATGACGGAAGAAACAAATAATACATTAAATGAGGAAGCGGATGCACTTAGAGCTGAGGTTAATGAGGTAGGCGTTGCTGTTAATAATTTTAAGAGCATGGATAAAACGGATATTTTAGATTACGTCTATTATTTGCGGATGATTTGGGCCGACTTTCAACTTTACATCATTGAGCCTGTCATTGATGTGATTGAACCTACGGTTATTATTGCTCCTAAGGAGCTAGAAAATGGTGAGATGGAGTCTGTGTTTAATATCCATGATGAAGGATTTCGATTAGGTACGTCACGCGGTGATGAAGGCTTAGCATTAGGCCATAGTTTATTAAAATATTATAACACCATAGAAAAAATGGTGGCTCTGTTGGTTGATAGAATGAAAACAGGCGGTATTGCGCATGAAACAGAAGTAAGGGTAGCCTTTTATGGCCATGAGCTCGGGCAACGTAAAGCATTTGAGTCTATTTTAAATTTGGAACATAATGTCCTTGTTACTAATTTTGACGCGGGCGAGTGGGCAGATAGATTGATGGATACGGTACTCACGCTTGCCGATAGAGGTTTTGGTTTGCCGCCAGCATCACCAAGGAAGTCTTACCCAGGTCCTTTAAACTCGGTTCAGTCAGAATATAATAATAAATAACAATAAAGGAAAATAAAAAATGACAGCAGATAAAGTTTATCAAATTATCAACCTTGTTGGTACGTCACAAGACTCAATCGAAGCAGCCATTGATAACGCGTTAGAAGTGGCAGGCACGAAGTCTAATAAAGTAGATTGGTTTGAAGTGATAGAAACGCGAGGCTTTGTTGAGCATAATAAAGCAAAATATTATCAAGTGAATTTGAAAATTGGTTGTGGTGAGTAATCGTCATCATCAAAATAAGGCATTGCCTCTACTTTACAGTTTTCGGCGATGCCCTTATGCCATTAGGGCAAGGCTTGCACTACGGCTTGCGAACATTGATATTGACATTATAGAGGTTAAATTATCAAACAAGCCTCAATCCATGTTAGCGCTGTCTGCAAAGGGTACCGTTCCGGTATTGCATTTAATCAGTAATGGTCAAGTAATCGATGAAAGCTTGGATATTATTTCGTGGTCTTGTGAGCAATCAAGCCACACCATGTTTTGGGATCCTCATCATAAACTGCTTAAACAAAATGACACGTCGTTTAAAAAGCATTTGGATTGCTATAAGTACTTTGAAAAACACCCTGAACAATCACAAATTGCTCACAGACAAGCGTGTTTTGATTTTTTATCAACGCTTGAGGATTGTTTGGCAGTGTCGCCTTTTTTAATCGATAAGCATGTCAGTTTGATTGATGTTGCTGTTATGCCGTTTATACGACAATTTTCAAAAGTGGATGATGCGTGGTGGCAACAGCAAACGCAGTTCAGTCACCTAAAGCGCTGGCTTAATGATTGGCTAGACAATAAAGTGTTTAAACACATCATGCGTCAGTGCAATGATTAGCAACCAAAGCGGGTGTACACCAATACCATTGAATTAAGGCATTAGTGTGAGTGTCGGCCGGCGCT
>CAWVYD010000137.1:0-5392 GCA_963934185.1 uncultured Legionellaceae bacterium
ACTAAAGCCAATCATCTCCTTCACTCCAAAACGAATTGTCAACACGCCCTAGTGCGTGTGCAAAAGTGAAGTACAAATTTTTATGGATGTGGACGAATGATGGGGCTCAAGGATCTTTTTGTCAAGAGTGTTACTTGATACTTGCACTAAAACTTGTCATTATCGTGGTCTAATTTTAAGGTTTAAGGCATTGAGATCCCTATGATATCGAAACTTATGGACATTCCAGTTGTTGTTGAAAGTGGTTTGAAATACGTTAATCCTGTGGGTACTCACGCCATTAAAGACGGAGTGAAGCAAGGATTTAAAGATGAGGCGGCTCAGGCTACACGACTTAAAAAGCCCAGTTGGTTACGTGTAAAGTTATCGACGAATCCTAAATTTGATCAGGTGAAGCAGCTCGTTGATAAGCATCAGTTATCGACGGTTTGTGAAGAAGCTAAATGCCCAAATATGAGTGAGTGCTGGTCACATGGCACGGCAACCATTATGTTAATGGGCAGCGTATGTACGCGTGCTTGTCGTTTTTGTTCCGTAGATACAGGTAATCCCAACGGGTGGCTTGATTTAGACGAACCTCAAAAAACGGCAGACTCTGTGGCTGTGATGGATCTGAAGTACATTGTTTTAACGTCCGTTGATAGGGATGATTTAGCGGATGGCGGCGCCGCGCATTACGCACAAACCATTCGTTTAATTAAAGAGCGTATGCCACAAACCAAAGTAGAAGCATTAACGCCAGACTTTCAAGGGAAAACCAGCGCGATTGATTTGTTAATGGAAAGTGGCGTTGACGTATTTGCTCAAAATATTGAAACCGTAGAGCGTTTGACTCATCCCGTGCGTGACACTCGTGCCAGTTATCAACAAACCATTGATTTATTAGCCTATGCAAAACGAACTTCTGCCAAAGTACTTACTAAAACCAGCTTAATGCTTGGTTTAGGTGAGACGATGGCTGAAATTGAACAAACCATGGATGATTTACGTCTGGCTAAGGTTGATATTTTAACCTTAGGTCAATATTTACAACCTACAAAAAACCACTTGCCTGTTGAGCGTTATGTTCATCCCGATGAGTTTAAGCAATTGCGAGAGATAGGCCTAGCAAAAGGTTTCTTTGAAGTCGCTAGTGGACCAATGGTTCGTTCCAGTTACCGAGCGGATAGAATCTTTTCTAAAGATAACTTAGGGCTTTAGGGAACGCCCGATAAATAACATCCCATATTATTTAAGGGAAGCTCCCTTAAGTCATTACTCAAGATTGTTGTTATGTATCATCGTTTTAATATCATGCACATAAGCTGCGCCGCGTTCAGAATAATGTAATAAACCCTGAGCCAGCGCAATGGCGCTTATGGGTTTGCTTTGCTGATGTAATTTTGCCCGTAATACGCGTAGCGCTTTGTAACTGTTATTGCTGTTAAGATTAAATATATACGCATTGATTGAGTCAATTGGCGAATTAAATGTTTGTACTTCGTTAGTTTTTCCTTTGCCGCGTTGCAGTGGCACTATGCCGCAATGTAAGCGATAACACCATTGACCGAATAAATTATTTCCTTGTTTCGCAAAGCGGGATGTACCCCATGCTGATTCATTAGCAGCTTGTACGAGTAACAGCGCTGAAGGTATCGCATCTACTTTCATAAGTAATGCGTTTAACATGGATTTTATGTCTTGCTTTTTTACTCGGTACCGCGTTGCAATATGCGATAGCCATTGAGTATCTTTTTGATTAAATTCACTTTTATTAATTTGTTGCAGTGTTAATAATCGTTGTCTGTCTAACAATACGGCTTTATTTGCTTTTTGAGCCAAGGGCGATAAATAAGCAAAAAACGATTTTTTTTTCTGTTGCGTATTTTTATATTGATTAAAGTCCGGTAGAAATGTGCTTGCCAAAACAATTTGATTACATAGTAATAATAAGAAGAAGGCTGTCAAATTTGAAAGTGAGTATTGTTTTATTTTCATTGTCGTTACTGTGTTTGAAAGCGTTGCTTACGATATCATAATATTCAATTAATTTAAAATAAGACCTTTAAGACTTTGTTTGATGCATATAAAGGCTTGAATTCATTGCGTTCGGTACGCGACAACACCATTCACCCCGTGTATACTACAAATAATTTTTACAACTAGCCCATTTCTTATGTCAAAATATATCGAACGCAATGAACAACAAGCTGTTATATTGTGGTTTAAAGAACAATTTCCTAAAGCATTTCCGGCACGCGTTTCAGACATTAAGCCCCTTCAGTTAGGTATAATGGATGAGATTATAGAATTTTACGATCGTTTGGATTACCCACCTTTTTCAAAGAAAAAGTTAAGATCGGGCTTGAATTATTACACTGCGTCACCGGCGTACTTAAAATCTCAAGCAGTCGGTTCTGTACGCATTGATCTGTTTGGTTTTGATGTGGAAGCGGTGAGTGACGCCCAAGCAGAATATGCGAAAGAACGTCATCAGCAATATAAAGATGCTCGTAAGAAGAAAGAGTCTTCAGACGAAGCGACAGTTGAACTTGCAGTTAAACCTTCACCAGCAGTTGAATCAGCGGATAAATCCTCTTAAAGGAGACAGGGTGGAATTTGAAAGCAGTTATCAAGCCAAATCTGTTGATGCCGAAGGTTACGTTAATTACACGGCAGAAGATCATGAAGTGTGGCGTTTACTTTATGAACAGCAAATGTCGATTTTGCCTGGAAGAGCGTGCGATGAACACTTCGAAGGGTTAGTGCTTTTAGGCTTAGACAGCAAAGCCATTCCACAATTGCCGGCTGTTAATCAATGCTTAAGAGCGATTACGGGTTGGACGGTAAAACCAGTCAATGCCTTAATTTCAGCAAGAGATTTTTTTAATTTATTGGCAAATAAAGTGTTTCCAGCAGCGACGTTTATTCGACGAATGGATGAATTGAATTACGTGAAAGAGCCAGATATTTTTCATGAGCTGTTTGGTCATTGCCCTTTATTAACGAATGTAAATTTTGCGAAATTTACCCAAGCATACGCTCAAAAAGTATTGACCATGCCTGAGTTTGACTGGGCGCTTATGCAGCGACTTTTTTGGTTTACTGTTGAGTTTGGCTTAATTCAAACCTCAGATGGGTTACGCGCTTATGGCGGGGGGATTTTATCCTCAATCAGTGAAAGCAGCTACAGCGTTGAAAGTCCTTTAGCATTAAGAGCAATGTTCGCTCCTGTCGCTGTAATGCGTACACCGTACCGAATTGATCAAATGCAACCTATTTATTTTGTCATTGAAAGTTATAAACAATTGTATGAATTGATGAACGCTGATTTTGGCCCCATACTCGAGCAAGTAAAATGTTTAGGGGAATATCCACCCTTTTTTCAGGTCGATGAAAACAATCCTAGTATTCACATTTATGCGTGTTAAAAACGGGGTTTTCTCGTTTTTTTTATTGGAGTTCTTGCATGATTAAAGTGATGATTGTTGATGATCATGCGTTGGTACGTATGGGGATCTGTCGTTTGTTAGATGATGTACCAACCATTGAGGTGGTTGCTGATGTTGAAAGTGGCGAGCAAGCCTTAAAGCAAGCAAGAGTCTCTGCGATTGATGTGGTTCTACTTGATATGAAAATGTCTGGTATTGATGGATTAGAAGTGACTAAACGTATGACACGCTCTCACCCAAACATCAAGATCATCATGCTAACGGCGCTTGTTGATGCGTCTTTCCCAAGCAGAATGATGCAAGCCGGCGCCTCAGGGTATTTAACGAAAGAGTGCGGTGCATCGGAAATGGTAACGGCCATTGCTAAAGTTCACAAAGGTGAACGTTACTTAAGCAGTGATGTGGCACAAGCGGTTGCACTTCATCAGTTATCAGATAATTTAGGCAATCAAAGTCCTTTTGAAATATTATCTGAAAGAGAATTACAAGTAACACTAATGATTTCTCGCAGTATGAATGTGGCTGAAATATCCAAAGACTTATGTTTGGATGCAAAAACGGTTAATGGTTATCGTTACCGAATCTTTAGCAAACTACATTTAAAAAATGATGTGGAATTGGTGTATTTAGCCATCAAACATCGCTTAATTGAAGAGCCAGTGCTTGCTGTGGGAGATAATGGATAGCTTTGAACCCTCGCTATTTTTAAAGCAATTAAGTCAGTCGCCTGGCGTTTATCAAATGCTGAATGGTGATGGGAAAATCATTTACATTGGCAAAGCAAATAATCTTAAAAACAGAGTTTCAAGTTATTTTTTAAAAAAACCAGAAGACTCAAAGACGACCCATATGGTGTCTAAAATTGCAGACATTAAAGTCATTGTGACGGCTACCGAAGTAGAAGCGTTATTACTTGAATGTAATTTAATAAAAAAACATAAACCCCGATATAATATTTTACTTAGAGATGACAAAAGTTATCCCTACATTCGTTTGGATAGCAAGCATGACTTTCCACGTTTAAGTGTTTACCGGGGGAGTCCCGCTATTAAGGATACGTTATTTGGTCCATTCCCAAATGTAGGCGCAGTCAAAGAAACACTGGATTTTTTGCATAAAACATTCAAGCTTCGTTCTTGCCTCGATACTTCTTTTAAACACCGTTCTCGCCCATGTTTGCAACACCAAATAAAACGATGTGATGCCCCTTGTGTCAATCTTATTACAAAAGCAGGCTATCAGCAGTCATTAAGCATGGCGGTGGATTTTCTTAAAGGACGCAGTGATGATTTGTTACGTCGTTTAGAGTCTCAAATGATGCGTGCAAGTGATGAACGTGCATTTGAAAAAGCGGCTATCTTACGCGACCAAATTCAAGCGTTACGTGTTATCCAAACCTCACAGAGTATTTCTAATCAAGGAGGAGACGCGGATGTGATTGTTGTTTTAATGGAGCAAAACGTGAGTTGCGTTGTGCTGTTGATGATCCGGCAAGGACAGGTCGTTGGTTCTCATAACTTTTTTCCTAAGTTACCTAAAATGTCAGATAAAATATCCCCCTTAGAAGTGATTGAAGCATTTATAGGCCAATATTATTTGCAAGGTCATTCAGCCTTGCCAAGTACCATTATTTCAAATAATAAATTTTCTAATACAATGCTTGATGCAATCGCGCAACGGTCAGAAAAAAAATGTGTGCTATTTTATGAACCAAAAGGATTAAAAGGCAAGTGGCTTAACTTAGCTGAGAAGAATGCCCAAGAGGCCATATTGCGCCACTTATCAAGTAAAGCGAATGTTAAGGCACGCTATGATGCGTTAGCAGACGTATTAAGATTGGATTCACCACCAAAAACAATGGAATGCTTTGATATCAGTCATACAGGCGGTGAATTAACCGTGGGATCGTGTGTGGTCTTTGATGAAAATGGACCCAGTAAATCAGACTACCGAAAGTTCAA
>CAWVYD010000138.1:0-5361 GCA_963934185.1 uncultured Legionellaceae bacterium
AGAAAACACTCAAGTGATCTTGGCCGAGCCCTTGCCGAGAAAGCAAAAAATAAAGATCTGAGTGATGAGAA
This sequence comes from uncultured Legionellaceae bacterium, assembly GCA_963934185.1. Classification (GTDB taxonomy): domain Bacteria; phylum Pseudomonadota; class Gammaproteobacteria; order Legionellales; family Legionellaceae; genus CAWVYD01. The sequence goes on from CAWVYD010000138.1 coordinate 72, forward strand.
ATCATCAGGATGGCGGCAATGTCATTAAATCAAGTTTTTTTTTGAGCGAAAGTGATTACTTCAACTCCCTTAATTCAATTCATTGCACACTCACAAAGGCCTTAATTCAATGGTTTTGGATTGATGGGGCCAATGCGTACTGTTTTAACGGCGTTATCTTTTACTTGTAATATTTCACAGGGATAGCCATTGATTTTCAAACAACACTCAGGCGGTGGAATAAAACCTAAGTGCTCTGTTATTAAGCCATTAAGTGTTTTAGGACCCTCTAAAGTAAGTGACCAAGCCAAATCTTTATTGAGCTCTCTTACGGTAGCGCTGCCATCGATGCGGTAATAATGCGAATTTTCTTTGGTAATATTTTTGCTTAGTGATGCCATGTCAGTAGTGAACTCACCCACAATTTCTTCTAAAATATCTTCTAAGGTGATTAAGCCTTGTATGTCGCCATATTCATCAATAATAAACCCACTTCGTTTTTTATCGTTTTGAAATTTAGTTAATTGTTGGTATAGGCCAGTATTTTCAATGATGAAATACGGCGCTTCAACGTGGGCAAGTAAACGTTCGATATTTAATGTTTGATTCGCCATTAAATTTAAAATATTTCGAAGATGGATATGGCCTTTTAAATTTTCAAGTTCACCATCAAAGACGGGTAAGCGTGTATGTTGAGCCGTTTCAAGTTGTTCAAGTAATTCAGCCCAGGGCTCTGAAACATCAATACCAATGACCTCTGATCTTGGTACCATGATGTCATTAACCGTCACTTTTTCAAGATCTAATAAACTTAGTAATACGTTCTTTTGTTTAATGGAAGTAAACACGCCTGATTCACTAACAACCGTTTTTAATTCTTCGCCACTTAAAATTTCTTTTTGGTTGTGATTAACATTAATGCCTATAAGGCGTAACAATGCATTTGATAAGTAGCTTGTGAATGAAATAATGGGAGATAACAAGGTTGATAGGGCTTGAAGTATAAAGGAGGTAGGCATCGCAACTTTTTCCGGATATACCGCAGCTAATGTTTTGGGGGTCATCTCAGAAAAAATCAAAATGATAAAAGTTAATACGCCAGTTGCAATGGCCATGCCTGGTAAACCATATAAACGCTGTCCAATAATGGTTGCAAGACTTGAGGCCATAATATTGGCTAATGTATTACCAATTAAAATAACACCTAACAATCGATCTGGCCTTTTCAGAAGTGTCTGAACACGTTTGGCTTTTTTATTTTTTTTTGCCAGGTGTTTCAATCGATACTTGTTAATTGACATCATGCCTATTTCGGACCCAGAAAAAAAAGCGGAAATAAGGATGAGGAGAAAAAGAGCGATAAATAAACTGCTTAACTGAATGTTATCCAATTTTATGTGCCTAAGGGGTTAGATACTTGATAGCTTAGCGTTTTTTAATGGTCTTATGTTACTATTCGAGCAATTTTATTTTGGAATTAAAATGCAATGTTTCAAACACTAAGCGACAGATTAGGCGAAACCTTTAAAAATTTACGAGGTCAAGGGCGATTAACGGAAGACAACGTCAAAGACACTATGCGAGAAGTTCGCATGTCATTATTGGAAGCAGACGTTGCATTGCCGGTTGTTAAGCAGTTCACCGAAGAAGTAAAATTAAAAGCGTTAGGCAGTAAGGTCATGGGCAGTTTAAACCCTGGCCAAGCAATGATTAAAGTCATTAATGACGAACTGGTAAACGCACTTGGTAGTGATACAACTGAAATCAATTTTCGTTCAGAGCCGCCAGCAGTTATTTTAATGGCAGGCTTGCAAGGTTCGGGTAAAACCACCACAACGGCTAAATTAGGACGTTTACTTAAAGCGCAAGAAAAGAAAAAAGTAATGGTGGTGAGTGTCGATGTTTATCGTCCTGCGGCCATTAAACAATTAGAAACGTTAGCAATGGAAACTGAATTATTGTTTTTTGCATCCGATGTGTCGCAAAAACCAACTGACATTGTTACTGCAGCAATTCTAGAGGCAAAGAAAACCTTTTGTGACGTGCTGATTGTTGATACGGCTGGCCGCTTACATGTCGATGAAGACATGATGTCTGAAATCAAGCATCTTCATCAGATCTGTTCACCCGTTGAAACACTTTTTGTGGTAGACAGCATGACGGGGCAAGACGCAGCAAACACCGCTAAAGCCTTTGGTGATGTGTTGCCTCTAACAGGGGTTGTATTAACCAAAACGGACGGTGACGCGCGTGGTGGGGCGGCTTTGTCCGTTAAATACATTACTGGCAAACCCATTAAGTTTATGGGAACCAGTGAAAAGATGGATGGGTTTGAAGTTTTCCATCCAGAACGTATTGTCTCGCGCATGTTGGGTATGGGCGATATCTTAAGTTTGGTAGAAGAAGTTGAACGCAAAGTTGATAAAAAGAAAAGTGATAAGTTAGCTAAAAAATTATCAAAAGGTAAAAGCTTCACTCTGATAGACTTTAAAGAACAACTGTTGCAAATGAAAAGTATGGGCGGCATGACAGGTTTAATGTCTAAAATGCCTGGAATGGGCAATATGGCAGCAGCGTCACAACAAGGCATAGATGATAAGTCAATGGAGCAAATTATCGCCATTATTAACTCTATGACCGCTAAAGAAAGACGCCTACCTAAAATCATTAATCCTTCCAGAAAAAAACGTATTGCAAACGGATCGGGTACGCAATTACAGGACGTGAATAAGTTATTAAAGCAATTTATACAAATGCAAAAAATGATGAAAAAATTCTCTAAACCTGGCGGCATGAAAAAAATGATGCGTGGCTTATCGGGTATGCCTGGCATGTCAGGTATGTCCGGTTTGCCAGGCTTGTCAGATGATTTTAAATAGTTTTTTTTGGTTGTAAGGCATTGAATATGTATAAAAAAACTAAATAAATTGAAAATATGTTAAAAAGGCTTCCATCTTATGTCTTTTTTTCGTAGAATATGGCACTTTTTAACGTTATGCATTTATATATTATATGCAAGCGTATGCATTCATTTATTGTTAAGGGAAAGCCATGGTTGTTATTCGATTATCTCGCGGCGGCGCTAAAAAACGTCCATTTTATCATCTTGTAGTTACTGACAAACGTAACCGTCGTGATGGACGCTACATTGAGCGTGTTGGTTACTTTAACCCAATGGCTCGTGGTCAAGAAGTTAAACTCAATATTGAGCATGCTCGTATTGAACATTGGCAAAGTGAAGGTGCTCAATTGTCTGATCGTGTCGCCAAGCTTGTTAAAGATAGCTTAGCAGCAGCGCCAGTGGTTGATGAGTCAGCAGCGTAACGACGACAAAGTCGTCATGGGACGGTTTGGCCGTCCTGTAGGTGTGAAAGGCCAAGTTAAATTGTTCGGTTTTTCTAATGATTTTGCTCAGCTTGTCAATTATCAACCCTGGTATATGAAAGATGCAAACGATCAGTGGCAATTGGTTGATTGTGAAAACATTACCAAGCGAGATAAATTTTTGGTTGTGACGGTTAAAGGCGTTGAAAGCAAAGAAGCAGCTCAATTATTAACGCACCAGGAAATTGCGGTTAAAACATCTGTTTTACCCAAACTTCCTGCCGGCGAATATTATTGGCGCGATTTGATTGGCTTAAACGTCGTTAATGCGACAGGCCATGCGTTTGGTTTAGTGACTGATTTGATGGAAACCGGCGCTAACGATGTGTTAGTGATCGAGCTTGAAGATAAGAAACGACTGGTTCCCTTTTTGTTGGACGATGTTATTTTAGCAGTCGATCTTAACAAAAAATTGATAACGGTTGATTGGGATGAAGACTTTTAACACCCCTCACTTATCGGTAGGGGTCATTAGCCTTTTCCCAGAGATGTTTGATGCGTTGAACTTCGGCGTTACCGGACGAGCCATTAAGCGAAATCTAATGGACCTATCTTTGTGGAACTTACGAGACTTTTCGACAGATAAACATCGAACAGTGGATAACCGACCTTTTGGCGGTGGTCCTGGAATGGTTTTGAAAACGGAACCATTGCGCGCAGCACTGAAGCAAGCAAAGCGAGCGTTGGGAGATAATGCGTTAATCGTGTATTTATCGCCTCAGGGGAAAAAAGTTGACCAAGCCATGTTAAATCGCTTGATAGCAACGCCAAAGCCGATCATTATGTTGGCAGGTCGCTATGAAGGGATTGATGAGCGAGTGATTGAAGCAGACATAGATGAAGAGTGGTCCCTTGGCGATTTAGTGTTAAGTGGTGGAGAGCTTGCAGCCATGAGCATCATTGATGGGCTGTCTCGCTTAATACCAGGTGCACTTGGTTCAGATGCATCAAATGAAGAAGATTCATTTATGAATGGCTTATTGGATCACCCGCACTACACGCGGCCTATTGTTACTGAAGAAGGCGAATCTGTTCCTTCAGTATTAAGCAGTGGCGATCACCAAGCAATTAAAACATGGCGCTTAATGCAGTCCTTGGGCAAAACGTTTACTAAGCGTCCCGATTTATTAGAAAAGCGTCAATTATCAAAAATTGAACAAACATTATTAGATGAGTATATTAGGAGTAATTGCAATGTCGACGATTATCGATCAAATTAATCAAGAACAAATGAAAGACAAAGAGATCCCTAGCTTTGGCGCGGGCGACACAGTTGTTGTTCAAGTAAAAGTAAAAGAAGGCACACGTGAGCGTTTACAAGCGTTTGAAGGCGTTGTGATTGCTATGCGTAACCGTGGTGTTAATTCTGCGTTTACAGTACGTAAAATCTCTCATGGCGAAGGCGTTGAACGCGTATTTCAAACGTACAGTCCTTTGGTTGCTAGCGTTGAAGTCAAACGTCGTGGTGATGTAAGACGTGCTAAATTGTATTATTTACGTGAATTGTCTGGTCGTGCTGCTCGAATCAAAGAGAAGTTGCCAGCAAAAAGAAAAACAGAGAAGTAGTTAAAAAACATCTTCTTATGTGAAAAAAGTGGAAGCGGATAACTTTCCGTTTCCATTTTGTCTTTCATACATCAATGTGAGTGATTGCAATGACGTATTCTATTTTTTCTCCCCCGTTTATTTTCGCTAATGATACGCAGCCATACTGCACGCAGTCATAAATTTCGGTTTAAGCGGTACTTGTCATAAAAAAATAACGTTAACAAACATAGCGATTGATCTTAGCGTGTGAATCACAACCTTCTTTTTGGACTTTGGACTAAAGTAGCTTAAAACATTATCCAGTTCTTAATGAGAACAGAGCTGCCCAATGCCATTGAATTAAGGCATTAGTGTGAGTGTCGGCCGGCGCTTCGCACCT
>CAWVYD010000139.1:0-5344 GCA_963934185.1 uncultured Legionellaceae bacterium
TGGTAGTACAGCATTAACCAAAGCGCTGGGCAGTGAAGGAAGCAATGTTGTTATTACTCAAGTAGTGCCACATTTCTTGTCTTCATTAAAGGCGGTGAAAGAGTATCGTCTGGCATTGGCATTATACGGTGATGCTTCTTCGCCAAGCTTCGTTTCTCTTGAAGGTTATCTTAGTGCTAAGCTTTTTGTAAAAGCATTAAAAAAAGCAGCAGCTAAAAATGAATTGACACGTGAAGGCTTAATCAATGCCTTTGAGTCAATGACAAGCGTGGATTTGGGCATTGAAATTCCTATTACCATTAGTAATGACAATCATCAAGCATTAGGGCGTGTTTGGCCAACTAAAATTAAAAATCGCGAAGTTATTCCAATGAACTGGAATGAGCTTAAGAAGGAGCAGCTATGAAATTTTCCATTCGCCGGCTAATATATATATTGGTTGTGGTTAGTAGTTTCTCGCTTCTTGTTTTAGGAATGAGTGCCATTGTTTCTAATTTCATGATGAATAATAATCAAGAAGAACTGATTGCTGCGATTAGGGTTGAGAGCTTAAGTGGTAACATCAGTAATTTGATTGCTTCAGATCTTGTGAGGCAAGAAAATTATTCAAACAGTGAGCGGAATAGTTCTAAAATTTCTGTTTCTCAATCTCTTACCAGCGAAAGCCCATTTTATGCTTTTCATGAGCAGTTAATGCGTTTATCGATAGACTTTCCTAAGCTAAATGAAACTGCAGTGCTTTTGAAAATAGAGTACGACAATTTCATGAGGGCTGAGCAAGCAATCATAAGCAATATGAATGATACGATTAGCTTGCGGTTGAGATTAAAAAACCGGGTTAAATCAATCGATACAACTGCTTCGATGATTCGAAAAAAATCAAATTCTATTTCGGGTAAGCTAATGTTGCGTCAAGCGAGGAGCGCTCGTTCAATGAGCAAAGATGTTTTAGATACCTCATTATCCGTGAATCAAATGCAAGATAAAATTCAAAGGCATAATTCGTCTAATGGCATCCAAGTTCAACGATTGAGTAATAATGTTAAGGGGGATTTTTTAAAGTTCTTAGCATTAACGCATCGATTAAGAAATGAAACGAATATGGACCAATTAAATAATATTCGATTTAATACGTTGATCCAACCGATGAATAAAGTTAATTATAATTTAAAGAAAATGCGAAGTTTAATTAAGGAGTCTGATCCTTTATCTAAAGAGGTATTAGATATGCTTGAGGTTTTTTCATCATTATCTAATAGCGTATTATACAACAGCGATTCTGTTTATGAATTAAGAAAATCATTGAATTCAAATGAAACTGCTTTAGTTAAAACAAGAGCTTCATTGTTTAATAATGTTCTAAATATCAACGCTCAAATATCTAAGCTAAAGCATGTTGTAACGCAGATAAGCCAAGAAGTTATTCCGGCGTCTAAGAGACTATCGTCAATAATTTTGACCTCAGTATCTGTTTTAGCCGTTATCTTTTTAATGCTTTTTGCTTTCTTAGGACGACATATTTTAAAAGTTATTACAGGTTCATTGAATCAATTAATTGAGGCGATGATTGACATTTCTTCAGGTAAAACAAGTTTAGATAAGCGCGTAGCAATACCACCTCAAAAAGAATTAGCAAAGTTGTCTAATTCTTTTAATGACATGATTGCGCAATTGCAGCTGAGCCAGGAAGACATGCGTAAGTTAAATAAAGCTTACCAAAAGTTTGTGCCAGAGAAGGGGTTGGAGTTATTAGGGAGTAGTTCAATCACTGAAATTAGATTGGGTGATCATATCGAGTGTGCAATGAGTGTCTTATTTTCTGATATTCGAGACTTTACTAGCATTACAGAGAAGATGACGACCAGTGAAAGTTTTGACTTTATCAATGAGTATTTAAAAGTAATGGAACCTATCATTGAAAAACATAATGGTTTTATTGATAAATACATTGGTGATGCTGTTATGGCCTTGTTTCCAGATGAGTTGGGTGCCGATGATGCGGTGCGAGCATCCATTGAAATGATGACGGCACTTAAAGGGTTGAATGCGGATCGTAAATCACGCGGTTTAAATGCGATTAGTATTGGTGTGGGTGTTAACACTGGTGATTTAGTGCTTGGTACGATTGGTGGTGATATTCGAATGGAAGAAACGGTCATTGGTGATACCGTCAACGTTGCTTCCCGTATGGAGTCACTCAATAAGCAATTTGGTACGCAAGTTCTGATTAGTGAGGCAACGTTTAAAAGTATCTCTCCCGCATTGGAATTAAATGTACGAAATATTGGCAACACAGCAATTAAGGGTAAAGCGGACAAGGCAATGGCCTATGAAGTATATAATCATTGTTCGGATGTTGTGCTGAAAGAAAAAGAAAAAATTACAGAGAACTTATCCAAAGCATGTGCTTTTGTTGAAAGTGATAATGTGAAAGAAGCATTGAAGATTTTTGAAGAGTGTAAGTTAATGGCTCCAAATGACCCGGTTGTCGATTACTATATTAGTTTATTAGCGGTGCGTTCACTTAGAGCTAACGATTAATTTATAAAGTAACTGAGCAGCAAAGCTTGGTTACTTGTTAGGAGTTTATGACCATGCGTAGTATCGAATCTGTTTTGGAAGAGAAGCTTCGGCAATGTACAATGATTGATTTTTTCTTGGTAAAGTCGATGTGTTTTTTCTTAAGTGTCATTATTGTTTCGTTATGCGCAGTCTTGTCTAGGGCGTGTTGACCATTCATTTCCTAAAGCAAGAAAGTCTAAAAAACTCAGTTCCCTTTATTACGAGATGAATGGTCAACAGACCCTAAAGCCAATCAGCTCAGTCACTCCAAAATAAATTATCAACACGCCCTAGTCAGAGCTTGATTCATAAAACGAACCTAAATTTTTCTTTATCTCTTTAGGTAGCTTTGGTAATAATGACTGGGGTAGCATGAAGGTTGATAGAGAGGTGAGATCGCTAAATATTTGAGTGTGTAAGCCTTGCGCTAAGTATTTTATACCACTTGAGCCGCCGGCTCCCATTTTCGCGCCTATAAGTCGTTGAACTAACTGTAAATGTTTTGCACGCCAGCTGTTAAGATTTTCACCTAGTTGGATGAGGTTAGATAAAATTTGGAAAGGAAGTTGCAAGGCGCTTTGATCACGATAGAGAAAGATAAAGAGTGCAGATTGTGATGCTTTAAAGCTCATTCGACGTTCTTTTCTGTCTATGAGTGTTTTGTAGGTGTCTTGTTTGAAAAATAAATCGAAATATGCTTGCAGAGAATCTATTTCTTTCAAACGCTGAATTTTATCTTCATCGGTAAAAAAGGTGTTTACATGTAATTCTTTTTTGTCGTTTTCAAGCATTTGTCTCACTTTCATCTGGTAACTACGCCAAAAAATAAAATTATCATTTTGTAAAAAAGGCATGCGTTCAAGCCATTGATTTATTTGCTGGAATAAAGTGTTGCCTTTTTCAGCTGTTTTTATAGTATTAGCTTCTTGTTCATTAAGGTTATGTGTGATTTGTTTTTTTTGTATGCCTAACTTTATCTCAAGTAGGCGAAACTGCAAACTTTGAAAGCCGGAGGCTGGTGTTAAAGCGTCTCTAAATTCTAAAAATTCCATTGGCGACAAAGTACTTAAAGCGTTTAGTTGTTCAAGCAGTATTTTTTGAATCACATGTACGCGGTGTAAACGGCGAGATAATTTTAATAGCTTTTTATCATTAAGGTATGGGGTGGATAGCAAAGAAATAACACCATCAATTTCAAGCAGTATTTGTTTAAACCATAACTCATGAGCTTGATGCACAATAATAAACAACATTTCATCGTGAGAATCAGTATCGCATGTTTGACTAAGTGGTACTTGGCTCTTAAGCAAAGGATCTAATTTTAGATAATCACTGTAATGAGTTGGATGCTTAGGCATTTATTTCTCGTAAAGGAAAAGGCATAAATCATTCTTGATGAAAAGTAGATGTAAAGCAAATAGTTGTCTACAATTAATACAGTCGTCTTTGGGGGGTTATGAGTTGGCTATACTACGCTCCCTCATGTGAACCTATGGGAAACAAGGCCTAACTTATTTTCAGTCAATAGCTTATTTGCTACGGAAGTGAAGGTTTCCTCTTTATTTGCGGGAGATGATAGGGCTAGAGACGGCCCCCGACCTAACCTTTCAATGATCTAATTCACCTCTGATAGAAGTCATTATTTGTTTGCGAATTGTGGCATTTGATTTGTATTTTCCTAACAAATAGAGAAGTTTGCAGTGAGCAGCTTCTGCTGTCATGTTATAGCCACTTATTACCCCAGCCTTTTTCAGCGTTTGGCCTGTTGCATAAGTATCCATGTTTACCATGCCGTGATGACATTGACTGCAGTTAATTATAATCATGCCATTTGCGCTTGCTTGAGTAAGTAAGGTAACAAATTCTGGGTCGTTGTCTTGTGCATTGCCGCTACCATAAGTTTCTAAAATGAGTCCTTTGAGAGGTTGTTTAAGCAAGTGCTTGAGTACTTCAGTTGAGAAACTGGGGAAGAGTCGAAAGTTAGCTATGTAATGTTGCTCTAGTAATTGAACGTTGAAAGCGTCAGTACTTAAATCTAATAGCAAAGATGATTGCCAGCTTACTTTTGTGCCAACGTTTGCAAGCGCAGGGAAATTGGGTGAGTCAAAGGCTGAAAATTCATAAGCACTGACTTTTTGAGAGCGGTTGCCTCGTAATAAGGCTTGGTCGAAATAAATGCATACTTCATTTAGCTTTTCTGATTGTGCTAGGTATAGGGCGGTAACTATGTTATCAATTCCATCGGTTCGTAATTCAGACAAGGGAATTTGTGCGCCGGTAATGATAACGGGCTTGTTTAAATTTTCTAACATAAACGATAGGACAGATGCGGTATAAGCCATCGTGTCGGTTCCGTGCAAAATAACAAAACCGTCAACCGAGGAATAATATTCTTTAATAAGGCGCGCGATCTGATTCCAATCATCTAACTTAATATTAGAAGAATCAAGAAGCGGACTAAATTCAATAAGTTCGTAACTTGGCATGTCTGAATGAGATAGGGCATTCATTTCTTTGAGGGCTTGAGCTATGAAGCCTTCTTGAGGCTTATAGCCATTATTTGAATTAACACTACTAATCGTTCCACCAGTATTAATTATCAGAATGTTTTTTTTCATTAGTTTCATTGGTATTAAGTTCATCAATCTTATTAAGGAAGGTAATGATAGCAAATTTTATCCTTAAGTATGTCCTTAGTCTCGGTTTGAAACCTTCCATAACGACGTGTTTTTTTTCGTAATGGTGTTGGCATTAACCACAAAAGCAGGAAAGTGAAAGTAAT
>CAWVYD010000140.1:0-5268 GCA_963934185.1 uncultured Legionellaceae bacterium
TAACGGTTTTAGGCTTAACTGCTATTAGCACTTCAGCAACTTTAGCTGGCGCTCTAGGTGCTTTGGTAGTTGCTGGAACAAAGGCTGTCAGCTCTTTTTTTGCAAAACCAGTCATTGAAAAAACACAAATCGTGGAGGAAGATGATCCCATTCATGTTTCCATGTCGACTATTTTAGATAAGTTAAATGGGATCCCCCATGAGACAAGCAGTCATGCTGAAATCTTAGATGATGATCCAGGAGTCATAACCATTGAAGCAGAGTGTGCTTCCTTCAAACACCCAGAAGAAGAAGAAGATAAGACAACATTCAGACCACAATAGGAGAAAAACGTGTTTGAATTACAAGACATAATAAATCATTTACTGATAAAAAAAATTAATGGTATGAACTGTACAAGCAAAGCGGCCATGGAAAATAATGTTTCTCTGCTTAATCAATGTTTAACGTTTGGTGGTTTTGCAAAAGATGCTGTTTATGGTTTTGCTTGTGCATCTAACATCGAAAAAGTAAATCAAAGTTTATCTAAAGAGGTACCCTTGCCTGAAAAATCTAACTTTATAAGTGCCGCTGTCAATGGTTATGCCTTTAGCGATAATAAAAAACAAATTTATTCTTTAACAAATTACCGTGACTATCAATCTGAGCGTGCATACGGGGTGTCACAAGCGGGTCGAACTGCTGAACTAAACATCCTTTTACACCATAACCGCTCTTTATTTAGTGAGGCGGTTCGAGGCTATGCATCAACAAACCAAGCAGAAAAATTAATGCCTTTAATTGCAGGTACGAACCAATATCCTATTGCCATTCGCGCGGCTGCGAAAAATGGGCACGCTTCACTCGTCAATTCAATATTAGACAGGCATTTACTCGACCATGCAACACAAAGTTACTGTCAAGGCCACCATTTTGAGCATGCGGCTAACTTATTAGAGCGCGGTGCAAATAGTACCTTAGCCCTTGCTAATCTCGTTGACACTCACAAACAACCAAACAAAGCCTTTTACTTAATGTTGTTAGTTCATATAAACGATACAACTTGTTTTGATAAAACCATTAAATCTATCAACCTTCAGGCTCAGAGCTCACCAAGTCTTGAGATTAGTCAGCAGGATATTTCTGACATAAGTAAAATTAAAAGTCACATGCAGGAAAATAACTGTACTTTTCTGCATGCCTGTATAAAAAATGAATTAATATCACCGGCGCCTTCCGAAGCAGATATGACGTTAATCACTGAATTAATGGCGCTTTCGCACCGAGACGTTGATTCATCCCCTACCTCAACACCCTCAATATAAAGATAAACACGTTGGGGCGGGGCCAAAATTACGTTCCTAACTTAAAAACTTAGGCGCGCTTAAAAAAGCAAAAATTTCATGAGAAACCGATTCACTTAACTGTTTACTGATTTGGTCTAATACACTGTCTTTGTGGGAATAGACAATACGTGGCAACTCTTTGTAGCCATCTCTGCTGCTACCAAAGCCATCAATCAGTCCCCTTTCTTTGGCTTGTCGTCCAGTCCAAAATAAACCAGAAAAGGTTTCCTCGGTTATTTTTAAGCGTTTACCTCGCCCAGCAATCACATTATTTTTAAATTCATCGTGAATGATGTTTAGCATAACTTGCAGTTTTTCTTTATCTTTTGATTCCATCGGAGAAAAGGGGTCTAAAAAGCCTTTATTTTTCCCAGCAGTTACCATACGTCGGCTAATGCCTATTTTATCCATTGCCCCAGTGAAACCAAAGCCGTTTGAAATAACACCGATGGAACCAACCAAGCTGGATGGGTTCGCTATGATTTCATCAGCGCCTGCTGCTACGTAATACGCCGCTGATGCGCACATTTCTGCGCAGATGGCGATTACTTTCTTTTTAGGATTCGCTTTTCGCTGCGTCATTAACGCTTGATACATTTCATCTGCCTGCACCGGCGAACCGCCCGGGCTGTTGATGTTAATCATAATGACCTCTGCGCTCTTATTTTTAAACGCGCTGTCAAGTGCATTAATAAAACGCTCAGAATTTGCATGCGACTTAGCAAAGATGCCGCCTTCTAATTCAATTACCGCGACATGTTTTTTTTTAGCGTCTCCATCAGAAGAACCACTTGGGCTAAAAATTATACCAATCACCACCAAGAGCAATAAGACGCTTCTTAAGCCCCACTTTGCATAACGCTGCCGTCGCTTTTGTTTTAAATAATCTTTGGCCATGGTTTGCACCCAGTTGATTTGTGTCAAATTTTCTACGTCTTGTGTCATGCCTTAATTCCTCGTTACTTGATTTATCTATTTATTGCCCCCAGATTATCATTCAATGGCAATTTAGTAACGAGAGAAGAGTCATTTCCTGTTACTTAAATAAATGAGGTCTGTTATGAGAATGGATAAATTAACTGCAAAATTTCAACAAGCCATTGCCGATGCGCAATCACTAGCCCTAGGTAAACATCATAATTACATTGAAGCTTTCCACGTGTTAAAAGCATTATTAAATCAAAAAGATGGCACGGTGAAACACTTACTCACCACTGCGGGTGCCAATGTACCGCAATTAAATGCAAACCTTGATAAAAAATTAGATGGTCTTGCCCAGGTTGAAGGCACGAGTGGGGAATTGCATGTTTCCAATGATCTTCACAAAATTTTAAACATTACCGATCAATTAGCTCAAGAAAAAAAAGACGCCTTTATTTCAAGTGAGCTCTTTATTTTGGCTGCCACCAAGGCATCCGGTCCCATTAAAAGACTGTTAAACGACGCAGGCATCAATACTGACTCAATCGGTATTGCCATTGATAACTTACGTGGCGGTGAAAGTGTGACTGACGCCAATGCCGAAGAACAACGCCAAGCACTGGAAAAATACACGCTTGATTTAACCGAGCGCGCTCGAGCTGGCAAACTTGACCCGGTTATTGGCCGAGACGATGAAATCCGCCGCACCATTCAAGTGCTGCAACGTCGCACAAAAAACAATCCGGTGTTAATTGGTGAACCTGGTGTTGGTAAAACCGCCATAGCGGAAGGGCTCGCGCAGCGCATTGTTAATGAGGAAGTGCCTGAGGGCTTAAAAGGCAAGCGTGTCTTATCGCTTGATATGGCCGGCCTGATTGCTGGCGCAAAATTTCGCGGTGAATTTGAAGAGCGCCTTAAAGCCGTATTAAATGACTTAGCCAAGCAAGAAGGCCAAGTGATTTTATTCATTGATGAGCTACACACAATGGTTGGCGCCGGTAAAGCCGATGGTGCCATGGACGCCGGTAACATGTTAAAACCAGCGCTTGCCCGAGGCGAACTTCATTGCATTGGCGCCACCACGCTGGATGAGTATCGACAATACATTGAAAAAGACGCTGCCCTTGAACGTCGTTTTCAAAAAATATTGGTTGAAGAACCCTCCGTCGAAGACACCATTGCCATTTTGCGCGGCTTAAAAGAGCGCTATGAGATTCATCACGGCGTTGAAATAACTGATCCTGCCATTGTCGCTGCAGCAACCTTATCGCATCGCTACATTGCCGACAGACAGCTACCAGATAAAGCCATTGATTTAATCGATGAAGCTGGCAGCCAAATTCGTATGGAAATTGATTCCAAACCCGTTGCCTTAGATAAACTTGAACGAAAAATTATTCAGCTAAAAATTGAAAATGAGGCACTTCAAAAAGAAACGGATGAGGCCTCACAAAAACGATTAGTGGATTTGCAAGAAAAAATTCAACTGCTTGAAAAAGACTATTCCGACTTAGAAGAAATTTGGAAGGCTGAAAAATTGCAAGTACAAGGCACCAGCCATGTTAAAGAGAAAATTGAAACGGCAAAATTAGACATGGAAAACGCAAGGCGCGCAGGTGATTTGTCTCGCATGTCAGAGCTTCAATACGGAACCTTGCCAGAACTTGAAAAACAATTACTTGCCGCCCAGCAAGACGAACCAACAGAAACGAAGTTACTTAGAACAAAAGTCACCGAAGATGAAATTGCTGATGTTGTTTCTAAATGGACCGGTATTCCTGTCAGTAAAATGCTTAGCGGTGAGAAAGAAAAATTACTTAATATGGAAGATGCCCTACATAAACGCGTAATAGGACAACACGAAGCCATAGAGTCCGTCTCCAATGCCATTCGTCGTTCTCGCTCTGGTTTGTCTGACCCCAACCGCCCCATTGGCAGCTTCTTATTTTTAGGCCCCACCGGCGTGGGTAAAACCGAGCTGTGTAAAGCCTTAGCTCATTTTATGTTTGATACAGAAGAAGCCATTATGCGCATCGACATGTCCGAATTTATGGAACAACACTCCGTTGCCAAACTGGTTGGCGCGCCTCCTGGTTACGTCGGCTATGAACAAGGCGGCTATTTAACCGAAGCTGTCAGACGTCGCCCTTACAGTGTGATTTTGCTGGATGAAGTAGAAAAAGCGCATGCTGACGTATTTAATATTTTATTACAAGTGCTTGATGATGGCCGCCTAACCGATGGCCAAGGCAGAACGGTTGACTTTAAAAACAGCGTCATCGTCATGACTTCCAACCTTGGTTCAAATGTTATCCAGGAAAACGTTGCCAACAACAATTACGAGCAATTGAAAAGTGACGTGATGAAAGTTGTGGGCGAATATTTTAGGCCTGAGTTCATTAATCGCGTCGATGACAGCGTTGTCTTCCATCCGCTTGATAGAGACAACATTCATGCCATTGCCACCATTCAGTTGTCGCACTTAACCAAACGTTTGCAAGAAAAAGACATTGCATTCACCTTGTCTGATGCAGCCATTACCTTACTGTCAGATGCAGGCTACGACCCAGTCTATGGCGCTCGGCCATTAAAGCGCGCGATTCAACAATGCCTGGAAAATCCATTGGCACAACAGTTGTTAAAAGGTGACTTTGTTGCTGGGGATACCATTGAGGTCAATGTTAATGACGATAAACTTGTCTTTAACAAACGCTAAAGGCTGCCGCCCATCAAGGTTGACAGAGTTACGCATTGATAACCTTTTTTTAAACTGCTTGGAATTTGGCTTTCAAGCAGTTTAATCGTTTGGTGTCTATCGCAATAGTTCGCTTTAAATGCGCCATCATGCATTAAATAAATGGCGCCACTTTTTAAACCACGTTTAAAATATTTGATTAACCTTTCTTGAGATTGAGACCGAAAATCCCACAATGACTGCGTCCATAAAATAGGCTTAAGCCCTCTTTCTTCCAGCAGCGCTTCCATCCCCAAACCAAAAATGCCAAACGGTGGACGAAACCAA
>CAWVYD010000141.1:0-5116 GCA_963934185.1 uncultured Legionellaceae bacterium
GGGACATCCTTATCCTTAGTTATTACCAATTATTGACTGCTTGCTACTTCCTTAATTAAATCGATTATTTTATCCGTTCCTGAACTAAGCCCCAGTGTTTTAATGCGTGCTATCACTTCACTGGCATGTGCATGTACGTCATTAACCGCATCGCATAAAACATCTACCGTTAATGTTTCTTCATCAAGCACCCTACTGAGCTCTAAGCTTTGGCAATGCTTGGCATTGTGAATTTGATCGCCCCTACTCGCATTTAATGGCAAAGGTATAAATATATGAGGCTTATTTAACGCTAAAATTTCACACACAGAGTTAGCGCCACTGCGAGAAATAACTAAGTCTGCCATGGCATAAAGATCAGGCATTTCTTCATTTACGTAATCAAATTGACGATAACCGTCTTGCTTAATCGATTCATCTACTTTGCCTTTGCCGCATAAATGCACCACATGAAAATGTGGTAATAGCGCGTCTAAGCAGTTTCTTACCATGGTATTAATGGCAACGGACCCTAAACCACCACCAATGATTAAAAGACAGGGTTTGCTTGAATCAAACTGGCATAAGGCTAATCCTTTTGCTTGCTCGCCTTTAAATAACGATTGTCGAAGAGGCGTACCCGTTACTTTCACGTGTTGCTTATTTTTAAAAAACTGTTTGGCTTTGTCAAAAGTAACGCACACATAACGCACAAACGGAACGCTTAATTTTGTCGTCAAACCAGGCGTGAGATCAGATTCATGCGCAATCAGCGGTATGCGGCAAAGCCACGCAGCCAAGACCACCGGAAAAGACACAAAGCCGCCCTTAGAGAAAACAATGGTAGGCTTAATTTTTTTCAAATAATAGAAGGCTTGCAACGTGCCATAAAGAATTTTAAACGGATCTAAAAAATTCTGCCAACTGAAGTAACGCCTTAATTTACCCGTTGCAATGCTAAAAAAACGAACCGATTGCTGCGCCATTAAGTCTTCTTCAATCGACTGTGAGGAACCGATGTAAATACATTGCCAAGCCTCACTCCTTAAGCGCTCTATCAACGCAATGTTTGGTGTAACATGGCCCGCAGTGCCACCACCAGTAAACACAATGGTTTTATTCATCAAACACATCATCCACTAAAAGGCTTAAATCCACCGCGATCACCGACTTGGTAAGTGCGCCAACTGAAATAAAATCAACGCCAGTGTGAGACAGTTCAGCGATGGTTTCAAGCGATACGTTGCCGGACGCTTCAAAAGCCACTGGCTTATCCCCTCGACGCTCTATGGCTTGTTGGATTAAGACAATAGAAAAATTATCAAGCATGATCCTATCGACTGAGCAAGCCAATGCTTCGTCTAATTGCTCTAAGCTTTCAACTTCAACTTCAACGATTAATTCCGGGTGATTTTTACGAGCGGTTAATACGGCTGCCTTAATGGAGCCACAGGCTTTAATGTGATTTTCTTTGATTAAATACGCATCATACAAGCCAAAACGATGATTAACACCACCGCCACATGTCACCGCGTATTTTTGCGCGGCACGTAAATTAGGCAGCGTTTTTCGTGTGTCTAACAACTTTGTGTTTGAGGTTATTTTTTGGGCATAAGCATGCGTTTGTGTGGCCACACCAGAAAGTAACTGCAAAAAATTTAAAGCCACTCGTTCTGCTGCTAATAAGGCGCGACTGTTTGCTTTAATGCGGCAAAGCACTTGCGTTGATTCAACGCTATCGCCATCGTCATACAACCAGTCCACCGTTGCTAACGCGTCAAGCTGAAAAAGCGCTGCATCAAACCAAGCTTTACCAGAAAGCACCATGTTTTCACGCGTTAATACATGTGCCTGTGACGTTTGATTGATTGGAATTAACGCCCCAGTCACATCGCCGCTACGTACGTCTTCTTGCAGCGCCAAACGCACATCATTTGTTATTGCATCAGTTAATGGATTCATCATGCCACGGTAGAAAGTTCAAAGCTCAATCATACCGATTAATGCACGATAAGAGAAGTTAGGCATGTGACTGAAACAACTTACGCTTTAACCACCTTCAAGATCATCGTGCCAGCAGAAATAACCTTAACTTTAGTGCCCACCGCTTGATCTTCTCCTTCAACAATCCAAAACGAATCAGCTACTTTCACTTTGCCACGACCATTTATTATGGCTGTGGTTAAATTAAAGGTACGTCCAATAAAATTTTGAGTTCGCCGATTTAAATTTGGCGTATCATTTTTTTCGGTGCAACCTTTTAGATAACGCCACCATAACAACACTGCGCCAATGGAAAACGCTGAAAAAAACAGCAACTGAAATGGCCAGTACAAATCAGGAACGATGGTCATCAAACCAAACATTAAAAAAGCGCCAACCGACAGCCATAGCAAAAAACCACTACAGGTGACCAATTCTAGCAGCAAAAAAATCACTGCTAGAATGGGCCAATGCCAATAATTTAAAGTTGAAAAGAAAAAATCCATCATTTAATTATCACTCTTTTGATGCAAACGTTGCTTTAGCAAGTTCACCGATACCACCTAAAGAACCTAAAATACTGCTTGCTTCCATAGGAAATAATACCGTTTTACTGTTCGTACTGGCGCCAATTTCTTTCATGGCTTCAACGTACTTGATTGCGACAAAGTAATTAATCGCTTGCATATTACCTGCTGAAATTGCAGCCGATACCATTTGAGTGGCATTTGCTTCTGCTTTTGCGAGTCTTTCACGTGCTTCGGCCTGCCTAAAGGCAGCTTCTTTTTCAGCTTCCGCATCCAAAATAACACCCTGTTTCGCGCCTTCTGCTTTCAAAATGGCTGCTTGGCGCATGCCTTCTGCTTCTAAAATTAATGCGCGTTTTTCGCGCTCTGCTTTCATTTGACGTGCCATAGAATCGACCAGGTCTTTTGGCGGTGCAATCTCTTTAATTTCAATACGAGTGACTTTAATGCCCCATGGCGTTGTCGCGTCATCAATAACGCTTAATAATTTAGAGTTAATTTGATCGCGTTCCGATAACATAATGTCTAATTCTAATGCACCCACCACCGTACGAATATTCGTCATGGTTAAATTCATAATTGCACGCTGCAAATCAAATACTTCATACGCCGCTCTGGCTGCATCTAAAATTTGGTAAAACACAATGGCATCCACACGCACCATCGCATTGTCTTTACTAATCACTTCTTGCGAGGGAATGTCTAACACTTGTTCCATCATATTTAGCTTTGCGCCAATCATATCAATGTAGGGAATAATGATGTTCACACCTGGACGAAGCGTTTGTTGGTACTTACCAAAACGTTCTACCGTCCAATGATACCCTTGTGGCACAGGTTTAAACCCCATAAATAACGTTAAACCTGCCAACAACAAAATGGCCAAACCTAAAATCCCAAAAAATGTCATTCCTTTTCTCCTTTGTATCCCTTAAACTGAAAGTGTAGCGCATTAAAAATATATTTCGAGTGAAATAAGATTTACTTTTAATCTTATTCCTTATTTCAATTCTGGCGGTGTAATTCCTTGTGGTGCAATTTTTCCCACACTTGATAGCACAAATCCTTTATCCAACTGTTGTGCGCTTAACGGCGCGTTGATTACTAAATTTTTGCCATTATGGCTGTTTAAATAGCTTAAATTACGCTCTGAGCTGCAACCAACTAAGATAACTAACAGCGCTAAACCAATACATCGAACTAATTTCATTATGATTTGCCTTTTAAAATGCCTGCTGCCTGCATGGCAGCTATGATTACTTGATGATAATGCGACTCTAAATCGCTCAACGGCGCCCTAAGCGTTGCTAGGCACAAGCCCATTTGGCTCAGCGCCCATTTCGTTGCAATAGGATTTGCATCAATGAATAACGTTTCATGCAATTGCGCTAAGGTATCATCCAGCGCTTTTGCTTCATCCCAGCGCCCTTTCAATGCCAATACCAGTACCTCATGCATTTGTCTTGCCGCAATGTTTGCCGTCACTGAAATAGCGCCAACCGCACCCAAACGCATTAAATCAAGGTTTAGTGCGTCATCGCCACTTATTATATCCAGTGAACCACCACACATTTTAATTAATTGCTTAGCGCGCTTTAACGAACCAGATGCCTCTTTAATGGCAACAATATTGTCAATGTGTGAAAGTGCTTGTACCGATTCAGGCAATAAATCAACCGCTGTTCGCCCTGGCACATTGTATAAAATAATCGGTAAGTCCGTTTGAAACGCTAACGCTTTATAATGCGCAATCAAACCACGTTGAGGGGGCTTAATATAAGCGGGCGTCATCACCAAAACGCCATCCACACCTAATGCTTGCGCTTGTTTTGTATTATCAATGGTTTGCTGCGTGCTTTGCGCCGCCGTACCTGCTATCACAGGAATTTTTCCATTAACCTGTTCAACCGCCGCACGGATCACTTGGGATTTTTCATCTTGACTAAGCGTTGCCGCTTCGCCAGTCGTACCAACCACCACCAAAGCATCCGTTTTATTTGTTAAATGAAAATCAATCACTTTTTCCAAAGCCGACATGTCTAACGTTTGTTCGTTCGTTAATGGCGTTACCATGGCTACCATACTGCCTTTAAACATATTACCTCGCCTCTAAAAAAATTAAGTTAAACATTGTCTCAAACTCTTTAACTGAAAGCGAAAAATCAAAGCTTATATCGTTTTATTTAAAATTCCCCTGATAAATTACGCTCAATAAACTACACTTAGTTAAACAAGAAAGCATTTACATCAATTAAGTGACAAAAAAAGGAAGCCGTCATGAAAAAATTTATCGCCGTTTTATTCGTAACAACACTAATATTTACAGGCCTTACAGGCTGTACTAAACAAGAAGCTGGCACCTCTTTTGGCGCAGCGGCAGGTGCAGGCATTGGTTATGCACTAGGTGGTGGTTGGGGCGCAGCAGCAGGCGCAGCGGGTGGCGCAGCCGTTGGTAATAAATTGAGTGATTAATCTATATTGATTATAGCTTTTTCAAAAAACCTATTTTAGGCGCTGAAATTATTATGTCATGAATCCGCATAATAATCAGCGCCAAATAATGATGTTTTCAATTAGGGCGTGTTGACAATTCGTTTTGGAGTGAAGGAGATGATTGGCTTTAGTTA
>CAWVYD010000142.1:0-5115 GCA_963934185.1 uncultured Legionellaceae bacterium
GATAGGCTTAAAAGTCAGTTTCAGGCATTAAAACATCAATCTCTACTATCAAATTTATTAATGTCACAGTAGAATGTGGGTTTTGCAATGAAATTTTGAGGGTATTATGGCACGAGTAACGGTAGAAGACTGTTTAGAAAACGTAGAAAATCGTTTTGAATTGGTAATGGTTGCAACCAAAAGAGCAAGAGACATTGCGGTTAAAGGTGCCGAACCAATGGTTGAATGGGAAAATGATAAGCCAACAGTCGTTGCGCTTAGAGAAATTGCTGCAGGTCTGGTTACTGCTGATATTTTACGTCCTAAGCCTAAATCTTTTACGGAAATTGCAGCAGAGTTGGATTCGGATTCCGTCAATTAGTATTTTGCTTATGGGATGAGTTGTCAATAGTCCTTAAGAACGATCCGATGATTTGTTACGTGTGTAATTAGTGCGCAAGTTCTTTAGGAGTTGTTGTTGAATTACTTTGTTGAGTTAGAGCATGAGCTAATGTCTTACCTTGATGTTGGCCAAGTCAATCAGTGCGCGCAGGCATATTGTACGGCTGAGAAAGCGCACAGTGGTCAAATGAGGCGTTCAGGCGAACCTTATATTACTCACCCCGTAGCAGCAGCGCTAACGTTGGCACAAATGCGTTTGGATTATCAAACCATTATGGCAACGTTATTGCATGATGTGATTGAAGATACCTCAGTAACAAAAGATCAACTGGCACACCAATTTGGCAGTGAAGTGGCTGAATTAGTTGATGGTGTTAGTAAGTTAACTCAAATAAAGTTCGGTTCTCGGGCTGAAGCGCAAGCAGAAAATTTTCGGAAAATGGTCTTAGCCATGGTAAAGGACCTTCGGGTTATCATTGTTAAACTTGCCGATAGATTACATAACATGGAAACGCTAGGCGTGATGCCGGCGGAAAAGAAGCATCGCATAGCCATTGAAACCCTAGAAATATATGCACCTATTGCTAATCGTTTGGGCATGCATCAAATTTATGTTGGTCTAGAAGACTTAGGGTTTAAAGCATTGTACCCAACGCGTTACCGCGTGTTGTTGGCAGCGCGTGATAGAGAGCGCGGCAAACGTAATGAAGCCATTCAGCGACTCCAACAAAACATTCGTCAAGCGTTTGAAAACTTTGAGGTGGAGGTTGAGATTATTTCTGGCCGTCATAAACACCTTTACAGCATTTATAAAAAAATGAAGCTTAAGCGCTTAAGCTTTTCAGATGTGATGGATGTGATTGGTTTTCGAGTCATTGTTAAGAGTGCTGATTATTGCTATCGAGCACTTGGCGCATTACACCGTACCTATAAACCGGTACCATTACGATTTAAAGATTACATTGCTATCCCTAAAGCCAATGGTTATCAATCACTTCATACAACCTTATTTGGTCCACACGGTACGCCCCTTGAAGTTCAGATCCGATCAAGTGATATGGACAGCGTTGCTGATAATGGTATTGCGGCACATTGGGTCTATAAAACACAAAATTCAGACGTTTCTAAAGCGCAAGTGCGCGCGCGTCAATGGGTGCAAGGCTTGCTTGATATGAAGCACGGCAACTCCCTTGAGTTTATTGAAAATGTAAAAATAGATTTGTTCCCTGATGAAGTTTATGTGTTTACGCCAAAAGGTCACATTATGGAGTTGCCAAAAGGAGCAACGGCGGTTGATTTTGCATATATGGTACATTCTGATGTGGGTAACAGCTGTGTTGCCGTAAAGATTGATAGACGCTTAGCGCCGTTAAGCGTGAGTTTGGCCAATGGACAAACGGTTGAAGTTATTACTGCGCCGGGTGCTAGGCCAAACCCATCGTGGTTAAATTTCGTCGTCACTGGCAAAGCAAGAGCAAACATTAAATATTTTCTAAAAGATCAACAACAAGGTGAATCCATTGCTTTAGGGCGGCGTTTATTGTCGCAAGCACTTGAAGAATTTAATGCGGAATTAAGTCAATTGCCGAGTGATTCCCTTGATATTTTATTACGAGATTTGTCATACGCTACCTCAGAAGAGTTATTTGTCAATATTGGTATTGGCAATCAAGTGGCCATGGTTATTGCACGAAAACTGGTGCATGAAGACGTCTATTCTGAGTTAAACATTGATCCTTCAAATGCGTTAGCGATTAAAGGCACTGAAGGTATGGTAATGAGTTATGCCGAATGTTGCGCTCCGATTCCAGGCGATCCGATTGAAGGATTGTTGCAGTCGGGATATGGTATTGTTGTTCATCGAGACCAATGCCCAGCAGTGAATCAGCTTAGGAATAAAGATCATAATTTGTTGGCCTTACGTTGGGATGATAACGTTGTTGGCGAATTCAGTGTGGGTGTAACGGTAGAAGTCGCTAATCAACGAGGTGTTTTGGCATCGTTAGCCAGCGCAATTTCTGATGCAGAAGCAAACATCGGCAACATTAATGTTGATCCGCGTGATGGGCGTTATAATACAGTTATCTTTTCCATTACCGTACGTGATAGGATACATTTGGCGCGAGTCTTAAGACGTATTCGAGCAAATAATGTGGTATTGAAACTTTACAGAAGTAAAGTGGGAGATGCATCATGAATGTTATTTATACCGATAAAGCACCTAAAGCCATTGGTACGTATTCACAAGCAGTAACGCAGGGTTCATGGGTCTTTCTTTCAGGCCAAATTCCTTTAGATCCCAACAGTATGATGTTAGTTGAAGGTGATATATCAGTCAGCATTTCACAAGTCTTTAAGAATTTATCAGAAGTATGTTTGGCTGCGGGTGGCACGTTAGCTGATATCGTCAAACTTACTATTTATTTAACAGATCTTGGTGATTTTTCGCAAGTGAATGATGTGATGTCACGTTATTTTACTGAGCCTTATCCCGCACGAGCCGCGCTTCAAGTTAGCGCTTTACCTAAAGGTGCTGCTGTTGAAATGGATGGCATTATGGTTTTAACTAATTAATTTTTAATGGATTAAACTCATGAAATATAAAGCGCTGCCAAAAGGTAAGCCGTTTGAATTTGATTATTCAAAGCAAAAAAGATTGTATGGGTATTTCCAAACAATATTAATGTCGTTCTACAGCGTTAATATATACGTAGATGTACGACATCGCTGGAAGGGATTTGGCGCGCTTTATTGCTTACTTCTTATTTCACTTCTTAGCATACCTTGGGCTGGCTACTTGGCCGTTAAAGGCGAAAATTTTTATCAAGAAATATTTAAGCCGAGTTTAGAAAAACTGCCTATTCTAACCATTAATGAAGGGGAGTTACTCTACTCACCAAAAAAAGTATTTATTGTTAATAATCCTAAAACAAATAAAGCGATGATTCTCATTGATACGTCGGGCAGAGTAACGAATTTGCCTAATAAGGCTTACCCAGAACTTGCGGTTTTGTTTACACGTTATGCGATGATAACGAAATACGGACAATCGCCAGTGGAAGTGCAGCGCTATGGTAAAGACATGACGGGCGATATTGACCAAGAGACGTTGAAACCTTTTTTTGAAGATTTAAGGTTTATGTTTCTGGCGATGCTATATCCTAATTTAATGATGTTATGTTATGGTCTTTTTTATAGCATTTTAGCCGTTTTTGCCTTTATTTTAAAAATGTTTTCTATCATGTTATTAAAACATAAATTAAATTATAAACAGGCATTGAGATTGGTATCCGTATCATCGACTCCTATGATGATAGGGTTTGCCGTTTCTTTCGCATTAGGTTGGCAAGCCTCTGCCGCACGTTGGACATTTTTTTGTGTTTTTTGGGGGTATTATATTTTTGCTATTCGTAGCAATAAATTTGCTGCTCGTTATCCTCTTATTGTATGATTCATTTTGCACACGCTAATGGGTTTCCTGGTGAATGTTATCAGCAATTATATAAAAGCTTACGCTTAACGGATACCGTAAGCTTTATTCCTATGATTGGTCATAATACTGACTATCCTATTACAGACAATTGGTCTTACTTGATTGATGAGATTATTGACAGTGTTGTCACTCAATCAAATGAAGCAGTGGTTGGCGTAGGGCATTCGCTTGGTGGTGTGTTAACGTTGCTTGCTTCTTTTAAACGCCCAGCATTATTTAAACAAGTAATATTGCTAGACGAGCCCTTGTTTGGTTTTACAAAATCGACAGCAATACGATTAATTAAATCATTAAGGTTAATTCATCTTGTTACCCCTTCCAAACGAAGCAAAAAACGTAAAGCGATTTGGCCCTCGAAAGCTGAGGCTAAGGCGTATTTATTAAGTAAACCACTTTATCAATCCTTTCATTCAAAGTGCATGGACGATTATTTGGATTTTGCACTAATTGAAAGGGCGGATAAGCAGTTTCAATTACGTTTTTGTCGTGAAAAAGAAAGCTTGATTTTTGAAACGGTGCCTCATACAATGCATCGATTAGCTAAAAAAACATTTATCCCTGTATCACTTATTTACAGTGAGTCTAGCCATATTATAACGAAGCATGATTTACGAAAAATGAAAAAAGGCTACGGTTTTTCAACCATGGTTTGTCAGGGCAGTCACTTGTTTCCATTAGAATACCCAGGGGAGACCGCGCAACATATTCAACAATTAATTCATCAAAGTTCAAGGAGAGTGTCATGTTGACCTTAGGCATAGTTTTTTTATTAGGGTGTATTATTATCACTCTTTTTTATCATTATGCATCTTCTTCTGTTTGGGGCCTTAGCACGCTGACGTTGCTTTTAGTTGCAACCAAATTAATGAGTCCGTCAGTTAGTCTGGGCCTAGCGTGGGTGTTGTTTGTTTTTTGTACCGTCTTAATGTTGCCTCTTGTTCGGCGAGTTTGGATTTCACGCTCACTTTTTCTTTGGTTTAAAAAAATAAAACCAGTGATGTCGCAAACTGAAAAAGAGGCCTTAGAAGCTGGCAGCATTACTTGGGAAGGGGACTTATTTTCTGGCGCACCAGATTTTGAAAAATTACTGGCTTTACCTGCATCGTCAATTAACGAAGAAGAACAGGCGTTTATTGATAATGAAGTCGAACATTTATGTTCCATGCTTGATGAATGGGACATTACTCATAACCGCTTAGATTTGCCAGAAAAAGTTTGGCGTTACATAAAAGACAAGGGTT
>CAWVYD010000143.1:0-5098 GCA_963934185.1 uncultured Legionellaceae bacterium
AAGACAAAATAAAAATGATAATGTAATAAAAATTTAAGCTAGCGGGAACTGCTGGCCCTTTTGAGTATTTTAAATGATTTTTTAAGCAGATAGAACAAAGTCCAGTTAGGTCAAGCGCTTCAAAATGAATTGTCAACACGCCCTAGGAGCTTAATATAGGTCCTATCGTCTGGACACACTTAATATCAAAAGCCCCGACAGGGGGCCACATTGTTATTTCATATAGCCAACGGAAGTATAATAATCGTTTATTGTTATCAAACCACCTAAATAACTTGCATTATTTTATTAAAATGTTAAAAGCATTAAAAAAATAAAACGTAAGGGTGCCTGTGTTTTTCAGTTCCATAGCGGATGGAAGTTCCGTTTCATTAATGTCTAATAAAGATAAAAAAAATGACAATCAAAATAGTATCCAAGCGGCAGGTATAGCGCCTATTTCACAAAATGTTGATTATGGTTATGATGGCGAAACATTAATAAATCCAGGTTATCAAGACAGTGAAAGTATTAAAGCGCCATTAAAAGCCGGTGAAAAACGCATGTGGGTATTGCGTGAAGATTTTATTTTAGCGACAGGCATTAAAAATGCGTATCAAGCAGAGTTCTCGTATAATGAATTTACTACGGCGTTTGTTGATGATCTTGACCTTAGTTTAGAGCTTGCCAAACTGAGTCGATATGGACATCCGTCGCTAACATTTAATGAGTATGATCATAAAGTTGGTGTGTTTTATGCGGGCTATGTCTCACAGTCAGATAATCAGCTAACTGTTTTTTTGGCGTCTGGGCGCTATTTTCGCAATGATCTAAGTACGCAGCAAGTGGCAATAATGGAGTCATACGTTGCTGTATTATTTCAAAAGGCTTACGGCAACCAACGCGTTGTTTTTTATCATGGTTTGAAACGCTGGCAAGAGTATGACAATAAAGCGGATTATTACCAATGTTTAGGTTTGTTTTTTAATGAAAAGACTAGCGCGGCAGTTCAAACCTTAGACAATGAACCGCATAGACATTATTTACCCAGCAATTCATTTTCTTTATAATGACAAGCCTTAATTTTTTATTTTTTTAAATCAATAGGTTAAAATAACACGTTGCATTTGGCTTATGATTTATCTGAATGACTGATAAGTGCTTAATGTTGTCTTAAGGAAAGGCTTGTACAATGAGCCTAGTACCGCATCCTAACCAGGTTTAGAGATGTGGTAGGCAATAAAAAATTTATTTAATGTAGACGGTTAACGACGGAACTCTGGAATTAAAAGGGTGTACATCAGGAATCGGCAACTCTAACGGGAGAGTGTATTTTGCTAATTTTAACGAGAAGAATCGGGGAAACCTTAATCGTAGGCGATGACGTAAACATTACGGTATTAGGCGTTAAAGGTAATCAGGTAAGAATTGGCATCAATGCGCCGAAAGATGTATCTGTACATCGTGAAGAGATTTATCTTCGCATTCAGCAAGAAAAGAAAAAGCAACAAATTTCAGAAATGTTAGGCGAAGACGTTGACGTGGTTGGCTATACACCCAAAGATATGGTTGAAGAAGAAATTTATTAATTTTCAATGCACTCTTTAGAAAAACCAGCCTTAGTGCTGGTTTTTTTTCTTTAATTTCAGTCTGAAATAGAAAAGTCATGTTTTAAATGAAACAATATATTTATGATAACTCTCTGTTTTTAAACTTTTTTTTTCAAAATTTGTTATTTTTTTAAATTAAATTAAATTAAAGTAAAGTATAATCACCAAGTGCATTTTTATTGTCTATACTTGATACTATGTAATAATTATAAATTCAATTGGAGTTTTAATATGCCTGGTAAAGATGATATCGAAAGAAAAGCCGAAGAAACACGAGCAGCAACCAATTCTGGAACAGATAGTGGCACACAGAAAAAGGATGTTAAGACTGAAACTCCCGGTCGAGCAAGAGCGGTGAATCAATACGAGCAACCTAAAATTGTTGCAAAAGATATAAGAGAAGCAGCAGCAAATTTAAAAAAGAATTGTGATGATCTGGTTGATCAATATATTAGCAATGGTCGAATAGGCGCTGTTTTTTCGAATGAGAAACAAAGAAAATTAAAAGGTGATTTAGCGGGCGATAATGGTGCCAAAGCCGAACAAGAAGCTCAAAATAACTTAAGTGAAAAGTTAAGAGCGTTTCACGCCGCCAAAGGGCAAAAAGGCAGCTCTAGCTGGATTGATGTTTGTGATGCATTGTTTGCTGTCATACAAGCGTATTTGGAATTAAGAGTGGCGCAAGGAAAAGATCCCGATAGTTTTTTAGGGCGTATAAAAGCCATATCTGCGTTGCCACTCAACGCCATTGCAGATATTATTACATATTTACCGGATACAGCAGAAGCATGTTGTGAATTTTTAGATGGTTTATGTCAAGAGAATAATTTAAAAAACCAAGCTGGAAATAAGACTGCTCTGCCAGAAGACGCAGGCACAACAAAGGATTCTGGCAAAGCGTCTTCTAATCTGTCTCAAGGAGGTTCGACTGAAGCGGATGCAGCTAAAAAAGAACAAAATGAAACAGACCCAGCCCCAGACGTTAATTCCAGGCCCGGGCCTGGTAGATAGTGACTATAATTATAGTTTGTTTTTATTTAATTATGGCTTACCGCTATGGAAGCGAAACGGGTGATCCGCGCTTTGGATCAACTTCTTTTCTTCGCTTAGAAGCGTTTGCACGCGCTCTGAAATGTCTGTGTCGCTGAGCGCTTTGGCAAAGTCTAAATAGGTTAAAAAATGGCGTGCTTCGGAGCGGACTAAGGTTTTATAAAAGAGTTTCAGTTCCTCATCCAAGTAAGGCAGCATCGCTAAAAATCGTTCACACGAACGCGCTTCGATAATCCCACCAATAATTAATATATCAACCGCTTTTTCTGGCTCATGAGCACGCGCGTGTTTTATTAAGCTTGATGCGTAACGAGACGCGCTAAGGTGTTTAAATCCGATGCCTCGATCGATTAAAATTTCCATAACTTTTTCAAAGTGCAATAACTCTTCACGTGCTAATTTCGATAACTCAACACACAAACGATGATGACGAGGATAATTAAAAATTAATCGTAGGGCTGTATTGGCGGCCTTTAATTCACAAAGTGCGTGATCAATTAATAGGGTATTTAGCTGCCTAGGAACCATTGCTAACCACTCATTTGGGGTTGGGCAGAGTAAAAAATTATTAATCTGAGGGTAGTCGGTTGCTAAAGGGTCCGTTATCATATTATTTTAGGCCTGAATTAATTAGGGTGATTTTATATATGTCATCTAAGATGGGTATATAACACAGCTTGATTGATAAATCGAATTAAGGGGGAAGGGAGCATGACTGCAAAGAAAATAAAAATAGAGCTAACGGCAGAACAAAAAGCTAAAAGGGCAGATGAAAAGGCGCAACAAAAAAAGATAGATGATGCCGTATATCGCCTACCAAGTTCTTTTGCGTTAATAACGGGAGAGCGTTTATTGGCCAAGATGGGGGTTAGTTTATCTCAGCCTGAGATTTCGATGCAGATTCAGACACCTAAATCGTATTATCATGCATTA
Organism: uncultured Legionellaceae bacterium; assembly: GCA_963934185.1. Classification (GTDB taxonomy): domain Bacteria; phylum Pseudomonadota; class Gammaproteobacteria; order Legionellales; family Legionellaceae; genus CAWVYD01. The sequence continues at coordinate 3,573 of CAWVYD010000143.1, forward strand.
ATGTATCTGCCAGCCAAGCGAACCCAGGTACGAAGTGCCATTGAACGTTGTCGTGACATTCAAGCGTATGGGCAACAAAAATTAATTCATTACCTTTTCTCAGGAGAAGCTTCAAAAGAAGACGATGAGTCAGGGCACGAAACACGTGATGCCATAGAAAATGCGCGCCAAAAAATGGTTGTTATGGGTAAAAATTTTGTTGTTTGGGAAGAGGGGTGTCTAGAGACAACAGACTCCATTTTTGATCAACTCAAAGAACGTGCACAGGCATGGCAACGCACCATTGAATTATTGGTGTCGGATTTGCAAAAATGCTTAGTGGGACAGGGCATAAACGTTGATAAGGTTTTTTATAAAGCCATTAAACCACACTTATTAGAGTGTTCGGCTCGTCTTTCTTTGACAAAAAAGCAACAGGATAACTACAACACACCCATTGGCGTCACTCGCGTTGAAACGGCAGTGATTTGCTTGATGGAAGAGTTATCCTTATCAGCGTCACTAAATGCTGACGTTTTAAAAAATATGCGCAAAGAATTTAAACGACTTGATGCGATGCTTGAAAAGGACTTTGATGGTTTAAAAGGATTTAATCAAGAAAATAAAGCTCAATCAGAAACGGATTTAATGCAACAGGAAATGTTTAATGCTGATTTTGAAAAAGAAATTATTTTTATTTCACAAATGCTTTATAAATATTATAACGAATACGCAAGTGATACAGCCTTAAAAGTGGATGCAACCCAAGCGTTAGAGTTTGGCGTTGATGAAGCAGTGGCAGATGATTATAGAGCATTACAAATGTAGGTTTTTTTTATTAAGATTTGTTTGAATAAAGTTTTACTTTTTTGCGTGTGATTTTTGACTGAAGATGACGCGTAATTTTATTATGATATAAATCCTTTTTTATATGAGTGTTAATCTTTAGACTTCGAATTCACATACTAAGCCTAGGTATGCTAGAATAACCGCATTCTAACTCTCTGATAAGTCATTGAAATACTATGGTTGAATTAACCAACGAAGTTATCCCGGTTACTATTGAAGACGAATTAAAACAATCTTACTTAGATTACGCCATGAGCGTTATTGTCGGGCGAGCCCTACCCGACGTACGCGATGGTCTTAAACCTGTGCATCGTCGCGTATTATTTGCCATGCATGAACTGGGTAATGATTGGAACAAAGCATATAAAAAATCAGCGCGTGTTGTCGGTGATGTGATTGGTAAATACCATCCTCATGGCGATACAGCGGTATACGACACCATCGTTCGTATGGCGCAGCCTTTTTCATTACGATATATGTTGGTGGATGGTCAAGGTAACTTTGGCTCGGTTGACGGAGACTCTCCGGCAGCCATGCGTTACACCGAAGTGCGTATGTCTAAAATTGCACATGCGTTATTGGCAGATCTTGAAAAAGATACGGTTTCCTTTGCGCCTAACTACGATGAAACAGAATTTGCACCAACGGTGTTACCGTCAAGAATCCCTAATTTATTGATTAATGGTTCTACGGGCATT
>CAWVYD010000144.1:0-5074 GCA_963934185.1 uncultured Legionellaceae bacterium
ATACGAACCACATCACCAATGACTAATTTTTGTGCTGGTTTGGCACGTTTTTTATTAACACGGACTTCACCGCGCCGAATAATGCTGTAAATACGACTTCTTGGTACGCCTTTTAGAAAAAAAAGTAAATAATTATCTAAACGTTGTCCTTCGTGATTTTCATCTACGTCTTGGTGAGTCACACCGTGCGTAGGTTCTAATGGTTTTGACATAAGAGCCCAATCTAATTGTTTGATGTATGAATACATTATTGATATACTTTCTCAAGGCGACTGTTTTTATATAAAAGAATACAAACAGTAAGCACAGATTTAAAAGCACACAGTGCAAAATATAATACACGAATTTTTAACGCGCTCATAGCGTTAGCATAAAGAACCAAATGATAAGGCAAAGCTAAAATATATTCCTTACCTTATCCAGAGACACACATCACAAACATCGAATGTGTGTCGGCAAAAAGCCATGCTCATCACACATGATTTAGCATGAACAGACACTTGCCAAACACTGCATGAACCCCGAGATGATGGGAAATGGGACATCGCTGCTCTTTGTAAATTAAAAAAACTGCATTGATAGCCAGCTTGATATTCCACACTTCCCTATTGTCAGATTGAGCCAAACAGTAACGGCTTAACGGAACAACAATAATTAATGTTGCACTGATATACAGCACAACTATCAACATTAAATTCTCGAAGGCATAAAGAGCTCGTAAACAGCACTGCTCACTTTAAATGTGAAGCAACGTTTCCCCTAGAAAGCCATTAACTCTTTTAAACAGGAGAGATAATGCAACATTAAGAGGAAAATCACCCACACGCACAGGGTGAACTTAAACTTACGATGCACGTCAGTGTTTTCTGACGAAACGCTAACGCATGTTGAGCGCCCTATCCACCTAATAATGGGGCCCATCATGGAAAAAATGTTAATAAATGCAACTAACGAAGAAGTTCGAGTTGCCCTGGTAAACGATAACTATCTATATGATTTAGATATCGAAAAACCGTCATCCGTTAAGAAAAAGGCCAACATTTATAAAGGCCGTATTACTCGACTCGAGCCAAGCTTAGAAGCTGCTTTTGTTGAATATGGTGCAAAAAAACAAGGTTTTTTACCTCTTAAAGAAATTTCACCTGAATATTTCAAGCAAGTACCTCAGCCTAAAGAAGGTGAGGAAAAGAGAAAGTTAAGCATCAAGGATCGCCTTAAAGAAGGCCAAGAGATAATGATCCAAATCGATAAGGAAGAGCGAGGCACTAAAGGCGCCGCACTGACCACTTTCATCACTTTGGCTGGTTGTTACCTGGTTTTAATGCCTAATAATCCACGTTCCGGTGGCATCTCTCGTCGTATTGATGGTGAAGAACGCGACGATTTAAAAACCTGTCTCCAAGAACTAGAACTGCCTGATGGTATGGGACTAATAGTACGTACTGCCGGCGTTGGAAAAGACACTGAAGAACTCAAACTTGATTTAGAAATTTTGCTCAACCAATGGAATGCTATCAAAGACGCATGTGAAAAACAGCCTGCGCCTTTTTTAATCCACCAAGAAGGCGATGTAATCCAACGCGCTATTCGTGATAATTTGCGAAAGTCCATCACAGAAATCATCATTGATGAGCAAATTGCTTATGCCAAAGCTCGCCAATACATTGAGCAAGTAAAACCAGATTTTTTACCCCATTTAAAACTCTACCGTGATGCCATTCCTCTTTTTAATCGCCATCAAATTGAGTCTCAAATTGAAACGGCTTTTCAACGCAGCGTTAATCTACCATCAGGCGGCTCGTTGGTCATTGATCACACGGAAGCTTTGGTTGCTATTGATATTAACTCAGCAAAAGCCACCAGTGGTTCTAACATTGAAGCAACGGCATTAAATACTAATTTAGAAGCGGCTGATGAGATTGCGCGCCAACTTCGCCTGCGCGATTTAGGTGGCCTGGTCGTCATTGACTTCATTGACATGTCAGCGTCAAAAAATCAACGTGATGTTGAAAATCGTCTGAAAATGGCGTTAAAAGCAGACAGAGCTCGCATTCAAATTGGTCGTATTTCACGCTTTGGTTTACTTGAAATGTCCAGGCAGCGGCTTAGACTTTCCTTAGGTGACACCATGCAGGAAAGCTGCCATCGTTGCAGCGGTCGTGGCGTTATTCGAAGCACACAATCACATGCTCTATCATTAATACGTTTAGTAGAAGACGAAGCACTTAATGAAAAAGTAACGGAAATTCAGCTTCAGCTTCCTGTTGAAATGGGTACGTTTATTCTAAATGAAAAACGCAGCATTCTATCTCAAATAGAAAAGCGTCATAACGTAGACATAATCATTATTCCAAACCCTCATCTTCAATCGCCTCAATATACCATTACCAAAATTAAGGGCGACCAAAAAAAGAAACAAGTCAGTTATGAGCTAATTGATGCGCCAGACATTGAATTGGTTCGTTCTGAGAACGATACAACAACCACGCACACACAACCGGCTATTCCAGCGGTTACGGCTCAGGCTATGCAGCAGCCACTAACAAAACCAGTCATTGCAGCAAAAACTAAAGATGATGGTAAAACCTTTGTAAAATGGTTATGGGAAAGTTTGTTTGGCGGTAATAGCAATGAGCAAAAAACTAATAACAGAGGCTCAAACAGTCCTCACTCAAGAACGACTCATCAGAATCAACGGGCCAATCAACAAGGCAATCGAAGCCATCCGAGAAATCAGCGTTCAACACAAAACCGCAATGATCCCAGACGAAAAAATACAACTCCTAATAACCGTCGCCCTCAGCAGGCCAGCAATCAACAACCCGATTCACTTACTGAAAATCAATCAGTGAATTCACAACAAAAACCTGCGCCACAAAAAGCGGTAACACAAACGCCTGCGTCAATAGGCAATGAGGCGATAAAACCACAAACTCAGCCTAAACGCCGAACGCACCATAATAATCAACAAAAGAATAATAATAATAAACCGGCAGCAACAAGCAATACTGAGACCGTTTAAACGAAGATTTGGGAACACAGGTAATGGGGAAAAGTCATTATTTCCCATTACTTCACAGTAATAAGCAGTCCTCGTTAAATACCTATGATTTTATTCGCATAAAGGTAGCTTATATTTGAATTTTTAAATTAAGATAAAACGCATGCTTAACCATTTTATGTAATTTTTTTTTCGATTAAAAAAAGTTTAACGATGAGTTTCGGTGGGGATGAAGTAAGCTTTAGATATTTAATGATGGCTGCTTATACCGTTTTTTTTTCAACAGACATGTTTAATTCTTTGATATGATACTTCGCGCTGGCATAAATTCTAAAAGTAACGGTAAAAGAAAGCAGGCCAATGGGGAAAAGCTCACCGAAATCCCCACTCCCTTAGCAAATCACATCATAAAAATAACTTAGGCATTAGGTGCATGTAAGGTCTTGATTTCAGTGGCTGTTAAACAACCCACACCGTCAATAAACGATAACGTTGCCAGTAATTGCAATGCTTTTTGCTTTTCTAACAATGTTTTTACGTCATCAAGGATCACATAATTAAATTGACCGCCCTGCTTTGCTTCAATCAGCTGATGCCAATCCGTTAAGTGCGCCACAAGCGTAGAATATTGCACCAAATGATAACTGGCGTTTACGTGCTTGTGTTGATTTAACCTGCGAGTCAATTCATCAAACGATAATTCTAGTGATTGTTTTTTATCAAATTGTTTTAAATCATCTGCTGATACCGTTGCTGCGCCCACTTGCCCAACCACTAAGCCTGCCGCGTAGTTAGCTAATTTTAATGACAATTCAAAACTCATGCTCGCTGCGAGACAAGTGCTCAAGACACCAATGACCGTATCGCCTGCGCCAGTCACATCAAACACAGCTTGCGCTTGCGCTGATAAATGATACGGCGGCTCAGAATATCGAAACAACGTCATTCCTTCTGCACCGCGGGTTACCAATAAGCATTCAAGTTGAAATTGCTTCAACATTTTTTGGCCTAAGGCTAGAAACTCATTGTTATCTTTGCTTGTGCCCATCACTAGCTCAAACTCTTTACGGTTAGGCGTTAACATGGTGGCACCGGCATATTTAGTATAATCTAGGCCTTTAGGATCTATCAGCACAGGAATGTGTCGCTGCTTACATTGTTCAATAAGAAAAGGAACGTCGGTTAACGTACCTTTGGCGTAATCAGAAATCACCACCATTTGAGTAGAATCCAGCGCGTTAATGAATGCCTCATGCAATGACGTTTTATCCACTTCAAAATAAGATTTTTCAAAATCCAAGCGCATTAACTGCTGGCTTTGGGATAAAATCCTAAGTTTATTGATGGTTGGCAATATCGACTGCTTACTCATAACACTTTCAATCCCCTGCTCTGCTAAGCAGCCTTCGAGCGCATCACCGTCCTCATCCTCACCGCACAGACCAAGCAATTTAACCTTTGCACCGAGTGCGCGAATATTTAAGGCAACGTTCGCCGCGCCGCCTGGACGTTTGTCTATCTTAGCAACTTTCACCACAGGCACTGGCGCTTCTGGTGAGATTCGATTCGTGTTGCCATACCAATAACTATCAAGCATAACGTCGCCAATGACGACAACAGAGAGTTGATTAAATGTGGAAATGCGTTCCATCAATAAACCTTAATAGATGCCAATGTTCTTTCAACAAGAAAATACAATTTCCATTCAAAATAAACATCGTATAGAATTCAATTTGAACAATTATACACCATTTTATAATTGTGTAAACAAAGAAACCAATCTTTTAAAGGTTTATAATAATACTTACCTGCTGATTTAGAATCAACACGCTTTCCGATTGGAGAGTTTATATTTTTAGCACCATTGAATCTGAACATCTCCAAGCCTTCAGTATCTAATTTAATACGTTGGAAAAGACTTTTAATTTTTTTCAAACCATAGCATCGTCTAGGGCGTGTTTTTCTGATGATGAACAAGATACTCTAGCCTTAAATTTGATATCAAACAAATTTTCTTGGACACCATTATTATGGAAAACTGTAGAACATAAACGGCTCAAAAATAATCGAGCT
>CAWVYD010000145.1:0-5051 GCA_963934185.1 uncultured Legionellaceae bacterium
CAGTTTGTAGAGACAATTTAAGTGACTTTTTGAGCGGTTTGAAGTGGCCCCATTAAGGTGGTTTTAGGTGGCCCCATTAGGGTGGCGAATGACAAGACCCATCGAACTGTAGTATCGTAGTACTTTGCCAAACATTGGAACAGAGCATGCTGGACTCGTTTAAGAACATCCCAATCTATAGTGGCTATGATTTTAATAAACCCTTACCTTTGTTAACGAAGCAAGAGATTAATCAAAATTTTCCTTTGAATTGGCAAACAAAAGCCATAAAGGAAAAAATTGTCAAAGGTGATGTTGAATGGTTAACAACGTCTGGTACTAGCTCAGAACGCTTGCAATTAATGAGACCTAAGCAATGGCGTCAGGAGCAAATTGAAAAATCATATGCCTATCACCCATTGTTAAATAAATTATGGCAGCAAGGGCTTAAACGCGCCGTTTTAACGACGGCTGTTTGTTCTCAAATGGTTTGTTTTAAAAAAGGCACGTCAACAGAGCATCGATGGGTGGATCGTAGTTTATACATTAATTTACATCACAACCCCAATCAATGGCAAAAACAAGATTTAGAACGTATGTTATTTGAAATTAACCAAATAGGAAATTATATTTTCGATGCGGATCCTTATTATTTAGCACTATTTTTAAAGCAACTACATGAAAATAATATATTAAGTAAACTTAATAAACCTCAATGCATCACGCTGGGGTATGAGCTATGCACGGAAAATTTACATCAATACATCAAAGAATTATTAGATGTGACGATTGTTGATATCTATGGTTCAACTGAGTTAGGTTATTTGTTATATAGTGATGATCGTATGAAAATGTCATCATGTTCAGAGAAAACGGAATTTGAATTATTATCGATTAATGATAAAACACATCTCTACGAATTAATTGTTACTTCTGATAAAAATTCGTATATGCCATTACTTCGATATCGAACAGGTGATTGTGTTGATGCTTTAAACCTGGATGGACAAGTGATTATTAATAGAATGATGGGCCGGGTGAGTGAGTTTTTTGTAACAACGTTCACGAAAAGAAAAGTAACGGAGCGTGATTTGGATGATGTTATTTATCAAATAACCCGGGATGTTTTAATTCATCAAATCATGCGTATTGATGAACAAAAAATTACTTTTCATTATGTTTCTATTGATAATAATCAATTGACGGAAAAACTTGAGCAAGAGATTTCGGAGGAATTGACACGTTTTTTAGAAGTGCTGGTTGATGTGAGTCATCAATGTGAAATTAACCCTGCTCATTCGGGTAAATTTTCTTGGATTAAATAATATGAATGGTTATCAAAATGACTTTCCAGTGATAAAAAATCGCAGTCATGAACAAGATTTTATTTATCTTGACAGTGCTGCAACATGCTTAATGCCTAATCGAGTTATTAATAAAGTCGTTGAATACATGACTCATTGTGGAGCAAACCCCTACAGAGGTGCATCCGTTGTCAGTGAAGAAGCGACAATTTTATGTGACGAATCTCGAAAAACTATCGCGTATTTTTTAGGTGTTAGGGCAGATGAAGTTATTTTTTGTAGAGGGACAACGGATGGATTAAATTTAATTTCTAATTTGCTAGAGTTAAATGAAAATGAATGGATCGTTAATACAGTCTTTGAACATCATGCAAATCATCTGCCTTGGAAAATGAATTCGAGTCTTATTAGTGTTGGCATGACATCATTGGGAGAAGTGGATTTAATTGAACTTGAAAGTGTTTTATCATCTAAACAAATCAAATTAGTGACACTGACTTATGCGTCAAACGTTATGGGTATTGTGCAGCCGGTTGAGCAAGCGATTAAACTCGCTCACCAGTATGGCGCAAAAATTTGCATTGATGCCGCACAAGTCGTTTCTCATTTTTCTTTGAAACTCAGTAGCATCCAGCCAGATTTTTTGGTGTTTTCTGGTCATAAAATGTTTGCTATGAAAGGAATTGGTATATTATACATAAACAAAAAAATACAAGGCGAGCTCCGTTATAAACGGTTTGGCGGCGGCATGGTGAACACGGTTACTCGTGATGTTATTGAATTTAAACAAGCGCCTTTGGGTTTTGAACCAGGCACACCTTCCGTTGAGTCAATCATTAGTTTAGGCGCTGCTTGTGACTACATTCAATCAATAGGCTGGGATAAAATTTATGATCATGGCCAGCAATGGTCTGACTTTTTTTTATCGGAATTAAACGCTTCAGACTTTGAGCTGCTATTGAGTTCTGGGCGTAGCTATTTGCCCATATTCACATTAAAACATAAATCTAAAAACGTTGATTATTCGCGCCTTGCAAGAACACTTTCCGATACTTTTAATATAATGGTTAATGATGGTCAACAATGTTGTGGCCCTTTATATGAATATTTTAATCAAGCCAATGGACTGCGAGTATCTGGTCAAATTTATAATTCATTAGAGCAGATAAAACAATTATTTAATGCATTAAACCAACTGTCATTAATGATGTAAGGAGAGCGAATGAGGCATTCCCGATTGTTAACCTTGGCAGTATCAGAGGTTGAAGTTGAAACATTTATATTAAACATAAAACCCTACTGCTTAACAACGTTAGGCAAAAGGCCCTACAGTCGGTTTATGGCGGCCAATATTCTAAGTGAATCTTTTAATCTAGAAACGTTATCATTAATTAAAGAGTATTTGCTGAGCCCTAATTTGGGAGCTGTGTTTCTAACCATGCCAGAAAAAAAAATAAATATTGAAAGCTATATTCAATTGCTAACCGGTTTTTCTTTTTTATTTGGCATGGCTTTTGAAGATGAAATGACAGGAAAATACTATGCTTTGCATGACATGGATAGACATGTTTTGGGTGACTCCTATTTATCCGAACCATATCATGATTTAAGATTGCATACAGATGGCACTTTTTATGAGCCGACAACGGATTTTGTTTTTTTAGCTAAGATACAACAGTCAAGTATTGAAGGCGGTAAATTAACGCTACTTGCTATTAATGAGTTGCCGGAGTTATCTGAAATACTTGACCATACAATGGCAGATAAAAATTTTTATTTTAAAGCAAGTCAAAGTAAAAAAATTAAAAAAAATGTGGCGAAACCCATTTTTACAATTAAAAATAATCAGGTGGCCATTAGGTTTAGCGATCAATTTTGTTATCCTGACTCTCTTGAAGCTGCAAAATTCTTAAATTATTTTTCAAACATTATGGAATTAAGTTCAAAAAAAATAATCATGGATTTTCCAGAGCGAAGCTTATTATTATTGAATAATCGATATTGGTTGCACGGTCGTACTAAATTTACTTTGTTGGAAGATGGGTTTAAACGACAATTATTGAGAATAAGAGGCGCTTTTAATGACAAACAGTGGTGCTAAGATGTCTATTTTAGATAAAGAGCTTGAACTGCTTAAACAACGAGAAAAGATAAATTATTTTTGCAACAATCAAATTTGGTCAGTAGGGATTGAATTAGAAGGATGGTTGTTTGATAAAAAAATCAAAAGTCTTGAAACAACTCATTTAATGGTTGATGAGTTTGGTGGCAATAATTTTTCTAAAGAAGTCATAAAAAATGTTTTTGAAATTAATTTAGAGCCTCAATTTGTTTCCTCAGGTATTTTAACTAACACTGAAAGTCAGTTAACCAATCATTATTTACAATGTCAAAACTGGGCAAGTAAAAGTAAAGCTAATGCGTGTTTCATTGGGATCCCGCCACATTTATCTGCCAAATATTTTAATGAATCAATCATTGCAGATCTTGATAGGTACCATACAATAAATAATCACTTGCGCTCTTTTAGAAACGGATCTCCGTGGCACATAGATATTAAAAATAAGCAGCACTTTATATTTGAGGCTCATGATATTTGTTTAGAAGGATTAACCACTTCAACTCAATTTCATTTAAAAGTGCCTTTTGATGAGCTGGTGAATATCTATAATTACGCACAGTTATTATCTCCTTTTATGGTTGCCATTGGTGCTAATTCGCCTTTCATAGAGGGGTATCAATTATGGCATGAAAGCCGTATTCCGTTGTTTCATCAATCGGTATGTGAATACGATAAACCAGATAAATATGGCTGCGCTGATGATCGGGTTAGTTTTGGCCATAAATTTATTGCAAACATTTCAGATTTGTTTACTGATAATTTAGCGTTATCGCAAATTTTTACAAAAAATTTAAATGCCAATAATGACGAGCTCGCATACACCAAAAGGCATAACTCAACCATATGGCGTTGGAATCGTTTGGTGTTTAATGCTGGAGATATTGAGCAGCCGCACGTTCGCCTTGAACATCGAACACAAAGTGCAGGCACATCTCCTGCTGATATAACTGCTCAAATGGCTTTTTTTATTGGTATGATTTCTTTTTGGAAAAATGATAAACCGGATGTATGTGATAATGTGATTTTTTTAACGTTAAGAGAAGATTTTTACAAATCTGCTAAAGAAGGATTGAATACAAGTATTAAATTTTTAGATAACTCAGAGCAAACCATTCAACATTGGCTATTAAGTTCCCTACTTGAAAAGTCAGCACAAGGCCTTAAGTATTTGGAAATAGGTCACGATGAAATTGACTATTATCTTAATGATGTATTAAGGAAAAGAATAGAAAAAAGTTTATCGGGTGCCAGTTGGCAAATTAAAAAAGTGCAAGAATTGGGTTCAGTTAAAGAAATGTTTAAGGCTTATATGAGTAATCAAAAGTCATTAAAACCTTTATGTTTGTGGGATTAAATTTTGATCTGACTCTGGCGTTGTACCCTAACCCTGGAGTGATGAAAATGTATTGAAATCACGCCTTTAAAAGGCATTGTTGAAAAACTAAAATTGTACATTTTTGATTAACGCTCAGAAAATCTTTATCATCCATTTACAATAGAATAGCCCAGCCCAGCCTTCCTAATGCCTTATAAACACCATCATCCTTGTCGCCATAAATTTAATAAAGCCAAATATAAGGTGACCAATTTTGGGCATGGCTCAAAACCCACCCGTTTTAGTGAACATTATGCATGCGGGATTCTAC
>CAWVYD010000146.1:0-5046 GCA_963934185.1 uncultured Legionellaceae bacterium
GCTACCTGTAACGCCGATTCTTTTAGCACTGCTATTTTTAGCTTTATATTCAGCCCTCGTCCTGGTACACCTGCAGCAACACTTGCTGATGACACGCCCATGGAAGTAAAAAAAGAACGCTTACAACGCTTACAAGCGCAACTTAATCAACAATCTCAAGTCATTGCAAAATCATTACTTGGTACAAACCAAACCTTACTGGTAACCGGCTACTCCAAAAAAGATCGAAACGAACTGGCTGGCCGTACCGAATGCAACCGCGTCGTAAACTTTCCGGGTAATCCAAGGCTTATTGGCCAATTCCTTAACGTTACCATTGAGGATGTATTACCTAATTCCTTACGTGGCCAAATCATCATGGCTGATGAGCTAACGAGCGCATAATGGAACGATTAATACTAGAAAAGAAAGTCACTGACGTTTGTCATGGCCTGCGTTTTGATGCTGCCTTGGCCTTAATGTTTCCAAGTTATTCAAGAGCTCAATTAAGTAAGTGGGCCAAAGAAGGCTTTATTACGCTGGATGGAAAGACGGCTAAAATAACGTATAAAGTAAAAGGCATTGAGCTCGTGCGTTTGGACTGCCCATTGGCACCTCAAACACTGCTCGTTGCCCAAGACTTAGACTTAGACATTCACTTTGAAGATGAACACTTTTTGGTAATCAATAAACGCGCTAACTGGGTGGTTCACCCTGGCGCTGGCAATTCTGATGGCACGGTTGTTAATGCGTTACTGCATCATGATCAAACCTTAGAAAAGTTACCTCGTGCTGGTATTGTGCATCGACTCGACAAAGACACCACGGGGCTTTTAATCGTGGCTAAAACGTTAGAAAGTTATCACGTACTCGTTAAGCAAATGCAAGAGCGCGCCATTCAACGTCATTATCAAGCGATTATCTATGGCGAATGCCGTCAAAAAGAAACCTTTGATACCTTTATTGACAGACACCCTACCGTTCGCACGCGTATGGCTGTCACCAATAAAGGTAAGAATGCAATCACACATATTCAACCGATTGATACCTATTTAGGCGTAACTCATTTAGACGTTAAACTTGAAACAGGTCGTACGCATCAAATACGAGTGCATTTAACGCACGTTGGATTTCCGCTGATTGGCGATCAAACCTATCACAGCAAAAACCATCAAAAAATTGCTGAAGCTAAAATTAATGCCGTGTTCGATGACTTTAATCGACAAGCCTTACATGCCTACCAATTAAAATTAAATCACCCAATCAGTCAAGAACCGATGGTCTTTACTCAACCATTACCCAATGACATGCAAAACCTACTTAAAAAGATAAAGGAATTATCTCACGATGGCTTTAATCAATAAAGAAACATTAATTAAAGCCAACTGGCCTGCCCCCATAAACGTGCAGGCCTTTTTCACCACTCGCCATAATGGCGTAAGTTCAACGCCTTATCATTCGCTCAATTTAGGCGAACACGTCGGTGACCTAGCGTTAAACGTAAAAATAAATCGAAACATCATTCAACAAAAACTGTCCTTAACTAGCCAGCCTTTATGGCTCAATCAAATCCATGGTCATCGTGTTATTGATGCGAAAGAACATACGCATAATATGGATGGCGATGCCATTATCAGTCATTTACCAGCACATGCCCTAGCTATCATGACAGCAGATTGCCTACCCATTCTAATTTGCACAAAAAAAGGCGATGGCATTGCCGCCATTCACGGGGGATGGAAAAGTTTGCACCAAGACATTATTCAGCACACCTTGAAAAAATTAAATAAAAAACCTAGTGAATGCATGGCTTGGTTAGGCCCTTGCATTAGCCAAGCACATTTTGAAATTGGCAATGAAGTAAAAGAAATGTTTTTCACACTTGACCCAAGGCATAATAATGCGTTTGCATTGAATGAAATAACTCAAAAATACCATGGCTGTTTAAAAACCATAGCCAAAAATCAATTGCGCTTTTTAGGCCTTAATACGTGTTACCAAAGTAATGAATGCACCTTTAAAAATTCAGATGACTTTTTTTCCTATCGAAGACAAGCAATAACCGGTAGAATGGCCACTTTTATTTGGATGGATCAGCACGCATGAAAAAGTTAATTTTTATCGTCTTATTGGCAAGCCAGCAATTATTTGCCGCCCCTACAATGCCTAGCTTAGCCCCCATGCTCGACGACGTCATGCCAAGCATTGTCAATGTTTCCGTTCAAGGCATTGTCCACAGCCCAGAAGTAATTATAAACAAACGCGGCAAATCGCGTCGGCATTTGCCATCACGCCCTAAAAAGTTTGATTCCATGGGATCAGGGGTTTTATTTGATGCCTCTAAAGGCTACATTGTTACCAATGCGCACGTTATTAAAGACGGTCAAACCATTAATATTACGTTACAGGATGGTCGTAAAATTCCTGCCAAAGTCATTGGCGCCGATCCTGAAACCGATGTGGCTGTTTTACAAATAAAAGCGCCAAACCTAAAAGCATTACCCTTTGCTGATTCTCAATTACTGCGCGTTGGTGATTTTGTTGTCGCCATTGGTAACCCGTTTGGTCTAAACAGTTTTGGTCGCAATCAATCTGCAACGTTTGGCATTGTAAGTGCACTTCAACGCAATACGCTAAACATTGAAGGCGTTGAAAATTTCATTCAAACAGATGCCGCCATTAACCCAGGTAACTCAGGCGGCGCGCTTGTAACAAGTGACGGAAAACTCGTTGGCATAAATACCGCCATATTAGCCCCTTTTGGCGGCAACATTGGTATTGGCTTTGCCATACCGTCTAACATGGTGAGCACAGTCGTTAAACAGCTCATTGAGTTTGGCTCTGTCAGCCGCGGCTTAATGGGGGTATTTGTTCAACACCTAACGCCTGAACTGGTCAATGCGTTTAATTTACCAATTAACACTAACGGCGCACTTATTACCCAAGTTAATACTGGATCCCCAGCGGATATTGCCGGATTAAAAGCAGGTGATGTTATTCAGCAAATTGATGACACCCCAATCAGCAACTCAGCTCAAGTTAAAACGAGCATTGCATTACTAAGGATCGGTTCAAAAGTTAAGATGCACTTACTTAGAGCCCAGAAAAAAATCACCTTAAGTGCCATTGTTACCTCACCAAAACAACACGAACAAACCTTACAAAAAGCAACGCCTTTCTTATACGGGATTGGCTTGATGGATTTTAGTCAACAATCTCCTTTGCATGGTTTTGTCGAAGGCGTTCAAGTGACTGGCGCATCGGAACAATCTGCCGCATGGGTAGCTGGGGTTCGACCTGGTGATGTTATTACTAATGCCAACAAACAATCCGTGCGTAACTTAAAAGAATTGGATTCAGCAGTACGAAACAGCAAAGAACAGCTGTTACTTAGAGTGCTTCGTGGTCCTGGTGCATTGTATTTGATTGTAAGAAAATAAAATTATCCATTAGGGCCTATGGGGATGAATTGAATCCCCATGCCCAAGTATCGCTTCCTTTAAGTTCTTAATTTTTTAATGTAGGGGAACTGCTATTCTCTGCAGTAGAATCTTCATCAATCGAAGCTTCTTTCGTATTTCCAATACTGTGTTTTTTTGAAAAGTCATTCTGTAAGTTATTGAGGATTGGTAATAGTTCCATTTGCTTGTCATAGCGCTTTTCATCTGTTGATTGCAGTATTTTTTCATTTTGAACGATTACCCGAAGTACTTTAACGAACCAATTAACTTTTGGTTTGCTTAAGTCTTCATCTTTCATTTTAACTGCAAGTTTAATAAAGCTCCCTTGGGCCTGCTCGTAATATTCAATGGTCTTATTCATAAGTCCCATTTCTATATACACTTCTGCAGCCATTAGATCATCTATAATCTTATCCAACTGCTTGCCACATGAACCCATATTCAAATTTTTAGCATCGTAAATCGCATCAAGAAAAGATCCAACTGCTAACTTCATCCCATCTAGAGTTCTAGTATCCTTAGGTTTATCAGGTAATCCAGATAGCGTTAGGGAATTTGCCATCTTTTCAAAAAATGGATTCAACTCATTGAAAGCTTGAATCTTAACCTCTGTTTGCTTAGAAGGAATGGTGTCAAGCACTCTTTGACCATAGCTTAGGCATAAAGCTTTAAGAAAACTTATTGCAACTGCTTGTTCATCAACATCATCCTGTTTTAGGATATCGTTATAATTATCCTTTCCAATAGCATTAATTACTCTTCCACTAATACCATTTTTAGTGTCGTTCAATAAAAGCGGTAATAATCCATTTATCTTCTCTTGCATGTTTTCATGAAGTTTATCCAAGTCAGCGTATACATTTTGGCTACTATCGTCATAGTTAGGCACTGGGAAATCAAATGAATCGAAAATTCTTGATAGTGAACCAAGACTTTTTTTCGCATCATTAACGATATTAGCAGGCTGATTTTTTTCACCTTTTGGATCATGATCTCTGCTTAAAAAAGATTCCATGTTGAGCTTAAAGTGGGCAACATATAAATCTTTGGAACTTTGATTACCTCCAGAAAAGCTCTCCCATTTACTCACAAACACCCCTTAGATCAAAAAAAATACTTAATGACTTGCATTATAGCTGATAAATCAAGGTTTTCCAGTTTGATTAATAAAGTCAGATAGTGGTAATCCCTTCTTAAAATAGCCAATAATCATTTGGACATTAAGATATTTGGTTAAGGAAAAATGTAATGAGGCTATATAGCGCATTCGAATTAAATTGAATGCTCGTCAAGGGATTTTATGCATGAACAGCTACATAATGGCCATAGTTATCGATTATTTAATGTTCAAGTCGTTGCTAGTTATTAAAAAAGTATCTAGGAATAGTTGATGAATTATAGGCCAGAAAAGGTAAGAACAAAAAAAATACAAAAGGGGCTCTTTATTATCCAGTCTAGCCTTAAATGTGGCGGGCTTACTTTGTATCAGACGATAAAAACTCTGGGCTATGCTACCCATTACCGTTAAGACATAGAAAAATCTTTTAACGCATTACGGTTTACAAAAATGACGTAAATTAATCATTGTGTAAGCGATCGTTTTCAT
>CAWVYD010000147.1:0-5036 GCA_963934185.1 uncultured Legionellaceae bacterium
GGCTGAGCCCTTTTGAGTATTTTAAATGATTTTTTAAGCAGATAGAACAAAGACCCGTTAGGTCAAGCGCTTCAAAATGAATGGTCAACACGCCCTAATATGAATTTAATTTTTTTAAAAGGTCACAAATGAAGAAAAAACATGGGATTTTATTGATTAACTTAGGCACTCCCACCTCATGTGATAGAGCATCGGTACGTACTTATTTAAAAGAATTTTTAAATGACCCTAGAGTGATTGATCTACCCTGGCTGATTAGAAAATGGTTGCTTACGTTTGTCATATTACCTTTTCGCCCCAAACAATCTGCCAAAGCCTATGAAAAAATATGGACGAAAGAGGGTTCCCCCTTATTAATTAATTCAAACGCGCTAACAACGGCTTTAAGCAAACGATTTAGTCAAGAAACGCCTGTTGTCCTTGGCATGCGCTATGGCACCCCATCCATTGCCAGCGCATTAGAGATACTTAGCGACATTGATAACTTAATGGTATTACCGCTCTACCCACAATACTCATCTGCCGCCACAGGTTCCTCCATTGAAAAAGTTTATCTGGAATTAAAATCCAAACGCACACAACCAAATTTAATTATGTTAAGAGATTTTTTCTCTTATCCTAGTTTTTTAGATGCACAAGCACAACTCATTAAAGACAAACAAGAAAACATTAACAGCCATTTACTGTTTAGCTACCACGGTTTACCTGAACAACACCTTATTAAAGGTGGCTGCCAATCCATTTGCACCCCCACATGCCCCATTGAAAATGATAATCCAAACAGTTGTTATCGAAAACAGTGCTATCAAACCACGCATGAGGTTGCTAAACGATTAAAATTAACCCCCGAGCAATACAGCACAAGCTTTCAATCAAGGCTGGGCAAAACGCCGTGGATACGCCCCTATACCGATCACACCTTAACGCAACTGCGTGAACAGGGCATAAAAAACATTCGCATTGTTTGCCCTTCTTTTGTTGCCGATTGCTTAGAAACCATCGAAGAAATAGGCATGCAAGCCAGAGAACAATGGTTTGCATTGGGCGGGGAGCAGTTTCAATTGATTCCCTGTTTAAACAGTGAGCCACTTTGGCTAGATGCCTTAGAATCTTTGATACGAGACAATTTATGTAAATAAACGTTTATTGACTGCAACCTCGCGCGCTTGCGCTCGTGTGATTACTTTCCCATTTGCAAGCTCGGTTAAATGTTGATCTAAGGTCTGCATACCACTGCTTTGGCCTGTTTGAATGGCCGAATACATTTGAGCAATTTTATCCTCTCTAATTAAATTACGAATGGCAGCGGTGCAACGCATAACCTCGAGCGCCGCGCAGCGCCCTCCACCGATTTTTTTAAGTAATGTTTGCGCCACCACTGCTTGTAAAGATTCCGACAACATCGATCGCACCATTGATTTTTCATCGCCTGGAAATACATCAATAAGACGATTAATGGTTTTTGTTGCCGAGCTGGTATGAAGCGTACCAAAAACTAAATGACCCGTTTCCGCAGCAGATAATGCCAAACGTATCGTTTCTAAGTCACGTAACTCCCCCACTAAAATAATGTCTGGATCTTCTCGCAAAGCCGAACGCAGCGCTTCATTAAAGCCAAGGGTATCACGATGCACTTCACGTTGATTAATCAAACACTTTTTATTGGGATGAACAAACTCAATGGGGTCTTCAATGGTTAAAATATGGTGGTGGCGATGCTCGTTAATGTAATCAATGATCGCAGCCAGTGTCGTACTTTTTCCTGAACCTGTTGGCCCTGTTATAAGGACGAGACCTCGATGTGTCTCTGCAATTTCTTTAAATACAGCCGGTAAATTTAATTGTTCCATGCTTAAGATGTCTGTTGGAATGTTTCTAAACACTGCGCCAGCACCACGCGAATGATTAAAGGCATTAACACGAAAACGGGCAATGCCAGGAATTTCCATTGAAAAATCCGTCTCTAAAAATTCCTCGTATAATTTTCTCTGTTTGTCCGTCATTAGATCATGTAAAATACCAACGATGTCTTTATGCGCTAACGCAGGCACGTTTATCCGGCGGATGTCACCATCAACCCGGATCATCGGAGCAAGATCGGCAGAAAGATGCAGATCGGATGCATTATTTTTTACAGAAAATGCCAATAATTCCGTTATATTAACCATTTAATTCGTCCTTAAATAAAATTATGACTATAAAACAAAACTTTAATGATATATCAAAGACTATTATAGACACTAAATCATGCGTTAACCGCACCAGTGATCTCATTAAATTACTGGCTGTCAGCAAAACACGAACCGCGGCAGAGATTAAAACGCTCTATGGATTAGGCCAAGTCGCCTTTGGTGAAAGCTACCTACAAGAAGCCTTAAGTAAGCAACAAGAATTACTCGATTGCCACATTGAATGGCATTTCATCGGCCCGATTCAATCCAATAAAACAAGCCAAATCAGTCATCACTTTAATTGGGTTCATAGTCTGTGCCGAGAGAAAATTGCCAAGCGCTTAAATGATGCTCGTTCAACACGCCCCTTTCCTTTAAACGTGCTGGTGCAAGTAAACATTAATCAAGAAAACAATAAAGAGGGGCTGTCTGTGTCGCAAGTCAGTGACTTTTGCCAAAGCTTAAGTCAACTGCCTCATTTAACATTAAGAGGATTAATGGCCATTCCTCAAAAAAGCGACACCTTTGAAGAACAATGTAAGCACTTTTCAAAGCTTCATGACTTATACAAACACAATCAAAAACGCTTTCAGTTTGATACGCTTTCAATGGGCATGTCAACTGACTACCAAGCCGCCATTGCAGAGGGCAGCACCCTACTTCGCATTGGTAGCCTACTGTTTGGTGAACCTATAAAATAATCTTCTAATACGTCGGCCTTATTTTTTTATTGTTATTATTATTATTAAACACAGGAATAAATGCCGCCTAAGCTAGGCGGTTGCAGTTACCTGTCAATAACGCTAAATTGATGCCTTTTTTTTTTGCAAGGAATACGCATGAGCTCACTCGCATCCCTCTGGTTGCCGTTTACCGAAAATCGTTATTTTAAAGAAAACCCTAAACTGCTGACGCAAGCGGATGGCATGTATTATGAAACCGACACTGGCCAAAAAATATTAGATTCTTGCGCCGGCCTTTGGTGCGTTAATGCCGGTCATAATCAGAAAAAAATCGTTGAGGCCATTCAAAAACAATGCGCGAAATTGGATTACGCGCCCAGCTTTAATTTAAGCCACCCCCTTGCCTTTAAAATGGCACAAACACTAACCGACATGGCGCCAACGGGCTTTACCCATGCCTTTTTTGCGAATTCTGGCTCTGAAGCGGTTGATACTTCCCTTAAAATTGCCTTGCAATACCAACAGGCGATTGGCGAGCATGATCGCACCTTACTGGTTGGCCGTGAGAAAGATTATCATGGCGTTGGCTTTGGCGGGATCTCCATTGGCGGTTTGCCCAACAATCAAAAACATTTTCCCTTGCTGCCAAACATCGCCCATTTACCGCACACACATTCCCTTAAACACAATGCCTTTAGTAAAGGCCTGCCAGTGATTGGCGCCGAACTGGCACAAGCGGTTAACACCATCAGCGATGAAAGAGGCAAAATTGCCGCCGTTATTGTTGAACCGCTCGCTGGCTCGGTTGGTGTGTATTTGCCGCCTGAAGGCTACCTGGCTGAACTACGTCGTTATTGCGATGAAGTCGGTGCACTGCTTATTTTCGATGAAGTCATAACCGCCTTTGGCCGAGTTGGTGATGGCTTTGCTGCTGAGCGCTTTAACGTAACGCCAGACATCATCACCCTTGCTAAAGGCTTAACCAACGGCGCCATACCCATGGGCGCCGTGCTGGTAAAACAAAGCATTTATGATGCGATTGTTAGCAATAAAAAAGACAAGGGCATCGAGTTTTTCCATGGCTATACCTACAGCGCGCACCCATTAGCATGCGCCGCAGCGCTCGCCACCATCGACGTTTATAAAGAACAAGGCTTGTTTGAACGAACCAAACAACTTGAAACTGTTTGGCAAGAAAAATTGCATCAATTAAAAGGCTTGCCCTTTGTTCAAGACATTCGAAACTTTGGTTTGGTTGGCGCCATCGAGTTAAGCTCACGCCCTGGTAACGTCGGTAAACGCGCCTTTGATGTGTTTAATGAATGTTTTAAACGCGGCGTACTGGTTAGGATAACGGCGGATACCTTAGCCTTTTCACCGCCGCTTATCATTGAAGAAAGCCATATGGATGAAATGTTTAATGTGATAACGGATGCATTGAACGTCATAAACTAGCGCCTCATGTGCCAGGCATGGTGACTCATCGTCATTAATGCCTGTGTCTGGCACCTACTGACTTATTCCTTAATTAATGAAGCGTGTGGCCATCAACAAAGCTTTCTGAAATGATTTTTTTCATGACAAAATCGCCCTCTTTTTGCCCATAACGTCGACGAAAATGCCGCGTTAACACAAGCACCCATTCAGATAAACGCACCTCTTTAAGGTTACCTTCATCATCCATGCCCATTTCAAAAATACCAATAAAATGATTATCACCACCAAACTGTGCGATCACATCTCTTGCAATTAACATGTCTTGTTGCTTTGTTTGCCACTCATTATTCATACATTTACTCCTAACCTGCGCGGTCATAAACGGCGGTTTTTAAACGCGTTTATTTTTTGTGCCATAAGCCTTTTAAATTGCAGGGCAACGTTATTCTGCGCACAAGAGTTAAACAGCTTATGGTGCGTAAAAGAACACGAGCAAAGAGAAATGACACAACATCAAGCCGCACAGCTTAACGCATGAATGGGCGACATAGCAACGTCACTAGAGCAGTGAGATACGATCAATGTCTCTGTAACGAAGGAAGTATAAAATTCCAATCATAAATTATTAGGGCCTAGTGAGCTTTTAGATACTTCCGCCTCCCTATCCTCCTTCATCATCTGTAAGTTTTCTGGGGGCTATGCAGAATTGAGTGGAAAGTTGAAATTTAGTTTCCCGCACAAAAAA